>JAJTGZ010000063.1 GCA_021299385.1 Phycisphaeraceae bacterium
TCGCTGCCCGTCTTGCCGCCGATGCCCGCATCGATGCACCGCACACCCGGCGTGTGCAGCAGGTGATCGATGCGGATCTGCCCCAGGTGCTGCTTGAGGCCAAGGGCGCTCCACGTCCCGCCGCGTGTGCGCCGGGTGGTGGCCCAGGCGTCGATCGCCCCGGCGTTGAGGATGGCCTGGACGTGGTGGCCGCGCGGCGTGCAGTTGAAATCTCCCGCCAGGATCATCGGCGACGCGTTGGGGGCTTGAAGATGATCGCGCACGAACGCGCTCAGGTCCACCGCCTGCTGGCGTTGGTCCATGACCATGCCGGGCAAGGGCGGGTAGATGTGGATATTGACGATGCGGACCACACTCGACCCAACCTTCACGCCGAACGCGATCTGTGGGTCTGTCCACACGCCGCTGCTGACGTTCAGCCCACTCGGCCACGGGGCGGGCTTCTCCGCAAACGGCAACCGACTAAAAACCGCCTGGCCGAATGGGCCCTCGCGCGGTTCCTCATACACATGCGGCCAATCAGCCAGCGCAGCACGCACCGCCGCGGCCGTGCTGTTGGTGTATTCCTGAATCACAATCACATCCGCCCCCGCGAGCCCCACGGCACGCGCCTGGCGGGCGATCTCCGCCGGGTCGCTGCGCCCGAAGAGCATGTTGCAAGAATAAACAGTGAGCGTCTTCTCAGCCGCGCTCACCCCCGGCAGCGACAGTGGTCGAACCAGTGGCCAGATGTCCCCGCTCAGCCAGAGCACCCCGGCAAGGAACAACGCCGCAGGCACGCGCCAGCGTTTGAGCGCAATCGCGGGCAGCACTGCAACGACAGCCGTCAGCAGCACAGCCACGCCTATCTGCAACGCAAACGTGCGCAGCATAAACGCCACGTACGCCCCCGCCACAACAGGCAGGCTCCGGCTGGCCAGCATCGGCGGGAAAAACCACGCCCACAGCCAAGCCAAGAGCGCCACCAGCACGCCGAGGATGAGGATGCGGTTCAACCACCGCAGGACCCAACCTTGACGCTGGGCAATCGCGAGTTCTTGACCTGTCGCGCCGCCGCTCACGCCTTGCTCCCGCTCGTGCGATCGGGAAGGTCGAGTCGGTCTGCACCATCGGCCCCGACCGACGCGTTCTGGATCACCTCGCGCCCGAAGACATCTGGAGACGAATACAAGTGGTTCGCCGCGAGATCGATGTTGCCCCGGAGATCGACATTCAAGATTACGCTCATGGTTAGGACTAGCCTATCCCGCACCGAGAAACAGCGTGGCGAAGGCTGCCCGGTGAGGGGCGGCCGTGTGGCCGCGCTCTAGCGACGTTCGACTCGTCCAAGCACCTTCCCCACCTCTTCACGGTAGCGTCCTGCGTCCGTCGGCGTCGAGTTGTGTGTGCCGTCGTCGATCAGGAGCGTTGCGTTGCGGGCAGCCGCGGCCAGCCGCCGGGCGTGCTCGACGGGGATGTTGCGGTCGTTTGTCCCGTGGACGATGAGGACCGGCGCGTCCAGCGATGCGAGGGCGGAGAGGTTGTCAAACGGGTGCCGGACGAGCCACCCCGGCGCGAGCCACGCGTGTGCCATCTCCCTCATGGTGGCAAAGGGCGTAACGAGGATCATCGCGGCGGGAGGGTCGGTGCGGGCCAGTTCGCATGCGATCCCCGTGCCCAACGAGCGGGCGAGGTAGACGATGCGTGCGGGATCGACATCGGCGCGCGTGGCAAGGACCCGCCGGAACTCGCGCATGTCCTCTGCGATCATCTCCTGCGACGGCAAGCCCTGGCTCGGTGAATAGCCGCGATACTCCGGCACAAGGACAACCCACCCTCGTGCGAGGAGGTCTTTCACGTCGGCGGACTTCTCCGCCTCGGCCGCGGCGGCCCAGTTGCCGTGGAAAACGATCGCCGCGGGGTGCTGGGTGGGTTGAGCGGTGGGTTGCGGGAGTAAAAGCCTGGCATAGACACGCTGACCGCCGCCGATGTCGAGGGTGAGTGTCCGGGACAACTCGGTCTCCGCCGGCCACGCAGGACGCGCATCGGGATGTGACCTGCGAAAGATCAGCCGATCCTGAACCACGAAAAGCAGCCCGCACCAGGCGGTGTACCCAGCGATGACCACCACAAGCAGGGCCAGGCCCCACTGCTTGGGGGTTCTTGGCCGCAAGTTCTTCAGCCGCGTGCGCATGGGCATTTACTGTGCACAATCGTTGCCTGCTCCGCGCCGCCGCGACTCACGCCTTCCTCTCACCGGGCCGATCCACCCGTGCTACCTGGTCGGCACTCTCCCCCTTGGCCCGCTCCTCGCGCACCTTCCCAAGCACGCCGGGCAGTTCGATGCCCGCCTGCTTGGCCAACTCGTGCACGGGTGGCAGCGAGCCGATCAGCCCCGCGAGGAAGTCCGCCGTGCCTCCCTTGCCACCCGATCCGTTGGACCCACCGTCCCACACCGTGATCTTGTCGATCTTGAGCCCCTGGATCGCCTGAACCTGCTGTGCGACCAACTCCGGCAGACGCTCGATCAGCAGCAGCGTCGGCGCGATCTGCGGGTTCTCCGCGCACGCCGCCATCAGTTTGCGGTACCCCTCGGCCTTGGACTCGAGCACCTGCCTGATGCCCGCCGCCTCGGCCTCATACTTGGCCAGGATCGCGTCCGCCTGCCCGACCGCCTCCCGCCGCACACGCTCGGCCTCGGCCTCTGCCGCCAACGCGACGCGCGCCTTCTCGATCTCCTGGGGCACCAACTGCTCCTTGCTGAGTTTGGCAACCTCCTGTTCTCGCTGGGCAATGAGAATCTTCTGCGACGCCTCCGCCGCCGCAACCTCCGACCGCCGGCGCGCCTCGGCCTGAATCTCCAGCAGCTTCGCGTTGCTCTCGGCGATCCGCCCCCGCGCCTCGTTCTCACCCCGGTTCGCCTCCGCCTCGGCCACCGCGATCTTGATCCGCTGCTCCTGCTCGGCCTGCTTGCGAGCGGCAGCAACCTCCGCGTCGCGCTGGGCGATGGCGATCTCACGCTGCTGCGCCGACATCGCCTCACCCTTGACCGCCTCAGTCTCATACGCCGAGAGGGCCACGCGCTGCTTCTGCTCAGCAAGCTTCTGCCCCTCGACCGCCTGCGCCTGCTCGGCCGCGACCCGCACCGTCCGCTCGCGCAACGCCGTCGCCTCCCCCATCGCCCCCTCGCGGTCCTGCTGGGCGACCTCGACCTTCGCCCGGTTGATCGCCTCGGCCGCGGCACGCTTGCCGATCGCCTCGATGTACCCGCTCTCGTCGGTGATGTCGCGGATGTTCACGTTGATCAGGCTCAGGCCGATCTTGTTGATCTCCTGGCCGACGTTCTCGTTGATCAGCGTCATGAACTTCTCGCGGTCGCGGTTGATCTCCTCGATCGACAGCGTCGCGATCACCAGCCGCAGTTGGCCCAGGATGATGTCCTGCGCCTGCTCGCGGATCTGCTCCTCACGCAGGCCCAAGAGTCGCTCGGCGGCGTTGTTCATCAGCACCGGGTCGGTCGATATGCCCACCGTGAACGTCGAAGGGACGTTGACGCGGATGTTGTTCTGCGACAGCGCACCGGTGAGCGGGATCTCGATGACCAGCGGCTCCAGCGAGAGCCAGGCATAGTCCTGCACCAGCGGGATCACAAAGGTGCCGCCGCCGTGCACGCACTTGGCCGCTTTCTGCGCCGCGACCTTGCCGAAGACGACCAGCACGCGGTTGGAGGGGCACCTTTTGTACTGCTTGACGATGAAAGCCGTGGCAAACAAAAAGACCAGCAGCACCGCAAAGACCAGCCCCAACCAGACCAAGTTCGAGCCACCATCAAGGTTCATCGTTGGATCCCCGTTTGTTGCAACCGACTTCCACGCTCAAAGCACACCCATGCCGCGTTCAGACGCGCTCGACCGTAACGGTATTGTCCGCGTTGACACCCGAGACCTTTACGCGCGTGCGCGTCGGCAGGGCCTCGCCCGCGCTGACGGCGTCGCACCGCTTCTCGCGGTCGCCCAAAATCAAGCGCACCTCGCCGCGCCCGCCCCCGGCTGCCGGGACCGCCAGCGTTACCTCGCCCGACCTGCCCGCCGTGCTCGCCAGCTCGATGTTCCCGCTGGCGTTAAGCCGGCGAAGGCCACGCATCGTCAGCACGAACAACCCCACCATCCCCGTCCCGGTGCCGATGCCCAGCATCGCGGCACCGACCGGGGGCCACTTCAGCGCCAGCACCCCACTGAGGCCCCCCCACCCAAAGCCCATCAGGAAGGCCAGCACACTGCCGACCGAAAACAACTCAGCCGCAGGGCCGCTGTCGGCGTGCGTCGCGTCCACCGCGCCAGGGTCGTCTGAATCGCCCCCGAACATCAGCATCGCCAGTTTCAGCGTGAACAACGCCGTCCCGGCGAAGGCGGGCACCGCAAACCAAAGAGCCGGCGGACTTGTAAGCGTGTCCCACATCGAGTCGGTTCCTATTCGTCCAGCCCTCGACACCCGTCGCCACATAGTTTATCCACTACCAGCACCCCCCGCGCCGGTGCGCTCCGGGTCTGGAAAATCCCTCTCCAGCCCGCTGCGGAAGTCCGTCACCATCGAATAGACCGGCGCGTGCGGGCGATCGACCTCACCCGTCCGCGTGGCGACATGGCAAAACGCCGCGTCCAGCTGCGTCAGGTTGCGCGTGCTGACAACAACGTGAAACTCCCCCAGCCCGTCAGGCCCAAACCCAAACTTTCGCCGGCGGAGGCTTCAACTCTCGATGGTCCCTCGCCCCTTGAGATATTCCAAGTACGCCCGCACATGCCCGGCCCACTCCAGGTCGCACTTAGAGTCCTTGAGGTTGCACCACATGTTCTAATAGTTCATGCGCCATGATTGGGCAGCAATCGCCGAGCGCGCACCCGATCTGTATTTGTCTTGAACCCCTCCGCCGAGGGGAGGGGGCAGGGGTGGGGTTTTCTGGCGCCAAAAACCTCACACAAGCACCATCAAATCCCCCAAACGATCACGGCTTGGCCCCATCCTTGGCCGCATCCCTCCCCTGCCGATACTTCTGCCGATACTTCCGCGCCAGGTCCTCCTGCTTGCTGTTCAGGTCGATCTTCCGCCCATCGATATACGCCTCTTCGACGTTCGTCTCAACCAGCAGCGGGTCTCCCGTAGTTACCAGCAGCGTCGCGCTCTTGCCGACCTCCAGCGACCCATACCGATCTGCAATCCCCAATATCCCCGCCGCGTCGATGGTAACAGCACGCAGCGCGGCATCATGGTCCAGCCCGTGCGCTGAGGCCATCGCCGCCGCATACGGCAAGTTGCGCTCGTGCGCCGGCTGGTCGGAACTAGTAATACAAAACCGCACCCCCGCAGCCTTCAGCTGCGCCGGCAGCGTGTACAACTCGTCATACGGCGCGTCGTCCCGCCGGGGCAAATCCATCACGCACGTAAGAATCACCGGCACCTTCTGGCGCGTCAGAATATCCGCCGCCAGCAGCGACTCATGCCCGCCCACAATCACCAGCCGCAACCCAAACTCACGCGCCAACTCCACCGCCGCGGCAATCTGGTCATAGTCCGCCGCGTACACAAACGTCGCCTTCTCCGCGGGCCTCTGAGCCCCACCCTCACTCGTAGCAAACACCCCCCGCATCGCCTCCCACCGCACATCAACGGGCGTCGATGCGTCCACGGCACGCCTAGCCGCATACGCCCGCGCCAGCGTGAACGCCTCACGCACCACCCCGAGTTGCCGGGCGATCTCCTTGCGCTGGTCCTGTTCGCTGGTCTTGGTCCACCACATGTTCACCACGCGCATCATCGGCCACTGCACATAGACCCCCGCGTCCTGCACAACCGCCATCTCCTCCCACGTCCACCCGTCCAGCCGCAGCACCCCCGCGCGACCGGCGATCAACCCACCCTGCGGGAACGTCGCCGCGATCAGCACCCCGTTCTTGCGTGTAACAGGCAAGAACGTGCTGTCCGGGTTCACCGCCGCGATCGCGCGGGCCTCGGGCGTAACCGCCCCGACCTCGTTGGTGTCCGTCGAGGCCCGCACCGCCGCGATCTCCACCAACCCCAGCCTGGTGTACGCCGCGATAAGTCCCGGATAAACGTGCTTGCCCTTGCCCTCAACCACAACCGTCTTGCCCTCAAAAACCGGCACCCGGTCCATCGACCCGATCGTCCTGATCGTCCCGCCGTCAAAGAGCACATACCCCCGCTCGATCACCGGCCCGCTCACCGGGTGCACCATCGCGTTGACGATCGCCACGGGCGCCGACTGCGGCGGCGCCTTGATCCCAAGGTCCTGCCCGCGCGCAACCACACCCCCCAGCACCAACGCAAGCACAACCACACACAACCGCCGTACACATCCGATGTCGCTCATAACACTCCATCTACGCCCTCACGGCGCATCACACCCGCACTCCCCGGCCACCGCAGCCTCCGCATCCTTACCGCGACGCAGCCTCTCCATCCGCACACGCTCGAGCAACCAATCCGCATCCGCACGCATCCGCACGATCAACCCGCCCGGCCCAGCCCCCGGCTTGACCTCCGCCGGCTTCCCCTCCCCCACCTTCTCAACCGCCGGCCTCCGCGTCCGCTCGGCCAGCACCTTCTGCACCAGCCGCGTCCGCTCCGCCGCGTTCTGCGCACGCAACGCCGCGTCCCGCTCCCGGCTCCACAACTCCCGCCCATCCACAAAAGTCCGCTCGGCCATCACCAGCGGGCTCAGCGGCTCCCCGCTCCACACCACCACGTCCGCGTCCTTGCCCACCTCGATGCTCCCGACTTGCCCATCCACCCGCAACTGCCTCGCCGGGTTGAGCGTAACAAACTTCAACGCCTCCTCCTTGCTCACACTCCGGCTCCCATCGGGCAGCAGCGAATACTTATAAGCCTTCCCGCCCTCCACGTTCATCCGACGGGCCATCTCATCGCTGTCGCTGTTGAAGCTCACCACCACACCCTGCTCGTGCATGATCGGCCCCGCCTGCGGGATCGCGTCCTGCACCTCCACCTTGTACCCCCACCAGTCCGCAAAGCACGACCCACCACCGCTCGACTCCCGCACCGCGTCGGCCACCTTGTACCCCTCCAAAATGTGCTGGTACGTCCCGAGCTTAAACCCAAACTCCTTGGCCACCCGCGCAAGCATCAGCACCTCATCTTGACGGTAACTATGGCAGTGCACCAGCCGCTCACCACGCAGCACCTCCGCCAACGCCTCCAACTCCAGATCAACCCTAAACGGCACACCCGCCCCCCGTGCCGCCGCCTTTGCAACGTCATACTCCCGCGCCGCCGTGAACCGGTCGCGCAGCATCCCCTCCACACCCATCCGCGTCTGCGGGTACCTCCAGTTGTACGCGTCCCCCCAGTTGCTCTGCTTGACGTTCTCGCCGAGTGCGAACTTAATCCCGGGCACCGCCCCCGCAAAGTGCAAATCATCCGGCCTGGCCGCGCCCCACCGGTTCTTGTTCACCTGGTTCTGCCCACCGATCACGTTCGCGCTGCCGTGCAGGCTGTTGACCGTCGTAACACCCCCCGCCAACTGCCGGTACCAACTCACCGAGTCCGGGTTCGTTACATCCCCAATGCGAACCTCCGCCGTGACGGCCTGCCCCGCCTCGTTGACCCCATTGCTGATCCCCGTATGGCTATGGCAATCCACGATCCCCGGCGTGATGTGCTTGCCCGCACAATCCACCACCCGATACCCCGCCGGAACCTCCACCTTCCCGCTCAACACCCCCTCGATCTTCCCACCACTGACCAGCACCGTCCCATTCTCAATGACCCCCGCAGGACCGCACGTCCAGACCGTCGCGTTGACCAACGCCACACGCTCCTGCGCAGGCATCACCTTCACCGCATACGCCCCAAACGGCAACCCGGGCAACTCCTTCGGCGCATCAGCCAACGCCTCCGCCTCACCCTCGTCCCGCGCCGCGACAAACCGATGCGGCACCTCTGCCGCCCCCTTCACCCTGATCACTCCCATCCCCCGCAACAACACCCGCCCACCAACCTCCTCGAGCACCACACGGTCCTCCGACACGCCCTCGGCACCAACAGCCTTGAGATCATGCGCGTACGTCAGCACCCCACCCGCAAACGCCTCCCCCGTCGCATCGACACTCTCACTGTTCTGCCCATCCTTCTTATCAAAGCCGACAAAACGCACCTTCACATCCAGCCCCGCGCCCCCACCGGCCACGCCCGGCGAAATCTCCAGCCGAACCTGCCGCGAATCCTCCGCCCCGATCACCTTCCCATCCCCCTCGATCACCCGCCACACCCCCAGCCACGGCGTGCGCGCATCACGCTTGGCCTCCCACACAAACATCGACCCATCCGCACGCCGACCATCCCCCCGCAACCCAATCACACGCCCCTGCTCATCGCTCCCCGCCGACAGCCCCATCAGCGACCACACCCCCGCCGGGCCAAACGCCTTGTTCTCAAACGTCAAACTCACACGCCCACGCTCAATCACCACGCTCTTGCCCACGCTCGTTGCCAACTTCCACTCTAAAGCCTTCGCCCCACCCTCGGCCTTCGCATCACCCTCAACCTTGGCCCCCGGCTCGCTCTGCTTCCACCGCAGCACCGCCGCCCCACCATCCTCATCAATCCGCAACCCCCACACCTCACCATCGACGGCACCCCCACCCCCCGGCGTCCCCATCGCATACAGCCCGACCATCGCACGCAAGTCGGCCTTGATCTCATCGCCAAGCCCATCGGTCCACGCCTCCAGCACCCGCGACCCGCGCGCAAACAACGGCTTATCCGTTACGATCACGTTCGCACGCTTGCCCACCTCCAGCGTCCCGAGTTGCTTCTCGACACCCAGCATCTTCGCCGGCACCGTCGTCAGCGCCGCCAGCGCATCCTCCTCCTTGAGGCCATGCCGTACCGCCAGTCGCACCCGCTCCATAAACACGCCGCGGTCCTTGAGCCCATCCCCCGTCAACGCCACCTCCACCCCCGCCTCCACCAGGCGACGCGGGTTTGTCGGCGCCTGCTCCCACGCCATCAACGTCCGCAGGTCCACGCTGTTCGCCTCACTGACCGTCCCCACCCTCGGCGGCTCCGGAAAGTTCACCGGCACGATCAACCCGCCCCCCCCCGCTCACCTATCTCCCCCGCCACGGCCTGCAAACGCTCAAACTCCATCCCCGACCCGCGCACAATCCAACCGCGCCCAGCCTCCCGCGCGATCTTCCCCGCACGCAGCACCTCAAGTTCATCCCCCACCACCATCAGCAGCGGCGAGGGCGTGTCCAGCGCATCGAGCGCACTGACGCCACCCTCTAGCCCCGCGCCCAGCCGGGCCTTGCGATACCCCGCGTCCAGCAGCGTCTGGCGGATCAACGCAATCGCCCCCATCTGCGAATCCGGGTACGACTCCCACCGCGCCGTGTTACTTCCCCCACCCCCATCGGTCTCAAACGCCACCACATGCCCCGACGCAGCCTTATACACCGCACCCCGGCTGGCGCTCCGGTCCTTGCCCACGTCCGCCAAACTCACCACCGCCGACCGCCCGCGAAACACCCCACGCCTGGGCACAATGTTCGCCGCGCCAAACCCAAGCCCGCGCAACTCATCCCGATCCTTCTCAGACAACCCCGGCCCATCAAGCACATCCCCCTGCGGCAGCACCACCGGCGACCAGTGCGCCCCAGGCCCATCGATCGCCACCGCCGGCCCATCGACCTCCACATACGCATCAATCAACGCCGGGTACACATACCGGCCACGCACATCCCGCACCTCCGCCCCCGCAGGCACAGCCACACCCGCCTCAAGCACCCCCTCAACCAACCCCCCACGCAGCACCACCGTCCCACCCTCAACCACCCTCCCAGGCCCCACGTGCACCGTCCCACCAACCAACGCAACAAACCGAACCTCCTCCCGCACACCCACCCGGTTCGCCGGCGGCGCAAGCGGATCGGCAACCTGTCCGACCCCCACCCTCGGCAGACACACCACCCAACCAACCATCACCAGCCCGGCCACCACACCCACAGCGCGACGGAAAAACCCAAAAACTCGGCTTGCCATAACTCTAAGTATACAAACCCCACACCCCAAACACGCCCATACCCCACACACTTTGCCGATCTACCCTACCCCACCGGCACCCCAACTCCCACCCCCAACAGGAGCAACAACATGCCCCCAACCCTCCCACAAGGCAACGCCATCATCGGCCAATCCGGCGGCCCAACCGCCGTCATCAACCAGTCCCTCGCCGGCATCATCGAGGGCCTCAAGGGATACGCGCCGGTCAAAAAAATCCTCGGCATGCGCCACGGCGTCGACGGCCTCATCAAGGCCAAGCCCCCCGTCGACCTCACCACCCTCACCAGCGAGCAACTCGAAAAACTCGCCCGCACACCCTCGGCCGCACTCGGCTCCTCACGCAGCAAGCCCGCAGACGCCGACTGTGGCAAAATCTTCGACTCCCTCCGCGCCGCCGACGTCCGCTACTTCTTCTACATCGGCGGCAACGACTCCTCGGACACCTGCCGCATCATCTACGAGATGAGCCAGCGCCAGGGCTACGACCTCCGCTGCATCCACGTACCCAAAACCGTGGACAACGACCTGATGACCAACGACCACACCCCGGGCTTCGGCTCCGCCGCACGCTACGTCGCCATGGCCTTCATGGCCGACGACCGCGACAACGCCAGCCTCCCGGGCATCAAAATCAACGTCGTCATGGGACGCAACGCAGGCTTCCTCACCGCCGCCAGCGCTCTGGCACGCCAAACCACCCCCGGCAGCGAGCACGACGGCCCACACCTCATCTACCTCCCAGAGGTCCCCTTCGACACCGACCGCTTCGTCGCCGATGTCTCCGACTGCCTCAGCAAACACGGCAGGTGCCAGATCGCCGTCTCCGAAGGGATCAAAGATAAACAAGGCCACGACATCGGCGCCAAACTCATCGTCGGCGGTCAGGCCGACTCCCACGGCAACGCCCAACTCTCAGGCTCAGGCGCGCTCGGCGACATGCTCTCAAGCATCCTCAAAGAACGCCTCAAAGGCCCCACAGGCAAGCCACCACGCGTCCGCGCCGACACCCTCGGCTACATGCAACGCTGCTGGCCAGACCCCTCACCCATCGACGCCGCAGAGGCACGCGCCGTCGGTGTCAAAGCCGCACAGGAGGCCATGACAGGCCTGACCGACGGCTCCATCGCCATCCTCCGCACCAGCAACCACCCCTACCGCGTCGAAAAACGCGTCGTCCGCCTCGCCGACGTCGCCGCCAAAACCAAAACCATGCCCCCAGAGTTCATCCAAGGGCACAACAACGTTACCAAGGCCTTCCTCGACTACTGCCGGCCCCTCGTCGGCGACCTGCCCACCATGTTCAAACTGACCATGTAAGGCCCCCGCGCCCCGCCACACAAGGCCGCAATATTTCTTATATTGAACCCCTCCCCCGAGGGGAGGGGCAGGGGTGGGGTTCCTCACGCCAATGGCGCAACATTCACTATTGACACAGGTCAGAGGCTGTTGCATCGCCCGACAGCACGGGCCTCCAGCCCATGTCAATCTACTTCGCAATCAACCCCTAACACCTAAAACCAAACACCTAAAACCTTCCTCTAGCACCCCCCAAAGAACCGGTTCAGGAACACAATAATATCGTCCGCCGTCAACTCCCCGTCGAGCGTTGCGGTGTCCTGACCCGGCCCAGAAACATCCGCGCACAGGTTCCCCGCAAAGAACGCGTTGAGAAACACAATAATATCGTCGGCCGTCAACTCACCATCCGCCCCGATCCCCTGCCCAGGCCCGGCTATATCCGCCCTCCCGCACGCCAGCGCCGGCACCCGAACCCGGTAGAGCACACTCCCATTGACATCCGCCCCCGCCAGCGCCGACGCCGCCGGCCGGTTCACGTTCGCGATAAACCACAACCACCCGTCGTCGGTCAACTGCACGCTGTCGTTGTTCAACCCCAGCAGCACGGCATCGTCATTGGCCACCCCGTCCCCGTCCAGGTCCATCGGCTGCCGCTCACGCAGCAGCACCGTCCTGCCGTCCACAACCACAACGCTGTTGTCATTCGGGTCGCTGCTGTTGGTCAACCCGCTGGCGATCCACCTCCCCGACGCGTTAATCGCCACATTCCCAAACCCCACCGAAAAGGCAAACTGCCCGGTGCTCGGGTCCAGGGCATACCGGTCCCGCCACGCCTGCGCAAAGCACGGCACGCACGCCACCCCGCTCCGCACCAGGTTCACATCCCCAGAACGAACATAATTACTCCCGCCCGTCGAAACCCGCGTGATCCACCGCCCGTCGCTCGCCAAACGCGTCAGGCCCACATCCATAACAACAAAGTCAACATCCCCGGGCAAGAAATCAAAGCCCCTAATCAGCGTCTGCCCATCCACCACCAGCATGTCCACAGCCCCGGCCAACTGCCCCACCAACGCCCAGTGCGCCCCATCAGGCGTAACCATCGGGTTCGGCGCCGACCCGAACGGCACAAACTGAAAATAGTTCGCGTCCGGGATCGTCAAGTCCGCATCAATATACGGCCTGTTCCGCGCCCCATCAACCGTCTCCGCCAGCACCGTGCTCCCCAGCATCAACGCCTGCTTGTTGTCCGCCATCCGCTGCGAA
>JAJTGZ010000010.1 GCA_021299385.1 Phycisphaeraceae bacterium
ATCGACACCAAGTTGCAGCAGCAGCACAACCAGCCGTGACCGCGGCGTGGGCACTTGCTTACCCGGCCAGTGCCTCTCGGCGTGGGTCGATGCCGAGGGCTTTCATTTTTTTGTAGAGCGTGGTGCGGTTGATGTGCAGGTTGTCGGCCGCTTTGGCGCGGTTCCACCCCGCGGCGCGGAGGGCGTCGATGATGATCCGCCGCTCGGGTGCGCGCATCGCATCGACGAGCGAGGGGGCCTGGCCCGTGGTTCCGCCCTGGGCCGGGGGTGGTGCGAAGGGGTCGGCCGCGTCGTCTGGGCCGATGCGCCCGAGCGTTGCAGGACCGACATGGGTGGCGGCAGCGCTAGGCGTGGGGGTCCAGGCGGCGCGGTTCTCGATGACGTTGACGGGGAGGTCTTCGAGTTTGATCGTCGGCGTGCGAGTCAGCACCGCCGCACGCTCGATAACGTTGGAGAGCTCGCGCACGTTCCCCGGCCAGGCATACCGGCGGAGGATGTCCAGCGCCTCGGGTGAAAAACCAACGATCGGCTTGCCCATCTGTGCCGCGTGCTGGGCGAGGAAATGCTCGGCCAGCAGCGGGATATCGCTGACACGCTCACGCAGCGGGGGCAGGTCGATCTTGACGACGTTAATGCGGTAATACAGGTCCTGGCGGAAGCGCCCGTCGGCGACCATCGGCTCTAAGGGCTGGTTGCCGGCCAGGATCACGCGCACGTCCACCTCGATGGTCTGGTTGCTGCCGACAGGCTCGAAGCGGCGTTCCTGCAGCACACGCAGCAGTTTGAGCTGCATCGCGGGGCTTGCGCTGTTGATCTCGTCGAGGAAGAGCGTCCCGCCGTCGGCGGCGAGGAACTTGCCCGGCTTGTCGGCGTGCGCGCCGGTGAAGGCACCCTTGACGTGCCCGAAGAGTTCACTCTCTAAGAGCGTCTCAGGGATCGACCCGCACGCGAGCTCGACAAAGGGCTTGTCGCGTCGCGGGCTGCGGATGTGCACGGCGTGGGAGATGAGGCTCTTGCCCGTGCCGCTCTCGCCCATCATCAGCACCGTCGTCTTGGTCGGGGCGACGGCCTCGATGAGGTCATAGAGCCGGACCATCCGCGGGTCGTGCCCGATGATGTTCTCAAGCCCGAAGCGCTCGCCGAGCTGCTGCTTGAGCGCGGCGTTCTCTGCCAGCAGAGCCTGCTGGCGCAGCCCACGCTCTAAGGCCAGTTCCAGTTCCGCATCAATCACCGGCTTGATGAGGTAATCGACCGCGCCGCTGCGCACGCTGGCGACGGCGTTCTCGATGGTGCCGTAGCCGGTGAGAATGACAACGCTGGTGGGTGCGTGCTCGCGTGTGATGATCCTGAGCAGTTCGGTGCCGTCCATCTGGGGCATTGAGACATCGACGATCGCCAGCGCAAAGGGGCGGGGTTTGACGCCCGAGCCGCCGCGGGCCGCCTCGGTCAGTTTGGCGATCGCCTCGTGCCCGCCCGTGGCGGTTGCGGGGTCGTACCCCTGCCTTCGCAGGTGCTCAGCGAGCGAATCAACGATGATGGGGTCGTCATCGACGATCAGCACCCTGGGCCTTTGTGTTCCTTCCTTGCTCACGCCTGCTCCTTACTTGCAACGTTCACCCGATCGGCCCGGCCGGTTCACCCGCCGGCGCGTTGGCCGGGAAGGAGGTGCGCAGGACCGCGCCGCCACCCTCGCGTGCGAGCAGGTCGATGAACCCGCCGAGGCTCTCGACGATCTGCCGGGAGAGTGAAAGGCCAACGCCCAGCCCGCCGGGTTTGGTTGAGAAGCGTGGTTCAAAGACCATCGCGGCGCGCCCGCTGCCGAGTTTGGGCGGTCCGATGCCGGTGTCGCGCACCTCGATAACAACCCACTCGCCGCTGGGGCGGGCCTCGACACAGCCGTGGACGACGACCTTGCCCGGCACGAGCACCTTGCGCGGTCCTGCGGCGACGATTGCCTCCAGCGCGTTGCGCACGCCGTTGAGCACCACGGTGTAGACGTGGCCCGGGGGGAGTTGGCTCAGGCGGTCGGCGAGCTCGACCTCGATGGTGATGCCACGCTCGTGCGCGGCGGGCTCCATGATCCCCGCGGCGTAGCGCACCGCGTCGGCCAGCGACAGCCCGCAACTGCCCTGCAGCCACGCGCTCGGCGCGCCGCCGCTGGCGTGGCGGAGTGCCTCGGCCATCTTCCCCATCGCCGTGTGGACCACGCGCAGCCGCTCGGCCTGCTCGTCATCACCCCGGCGTACGCCCTTGGCCTCCTCCAGATCGCGCAGTACCAGCGAGACCTGCCGCATCGAGCCATCAAGAAGCCCGGCGATCTCGTGGACCAGGACCGTCAGGCGCTGGCTGACGGCGTCGGGCTCGACGGGGCGCCGCCAAGCCCCGCCCGGCTTGACGGTGCGTGCCTTGAGCGGATCGCGATGCCCGGGTGCGCCCATGTGTTGAAGATCGTCGACACAGCCCCGCGCGTCAAGCCCGCGCGCTGCTTGCGGGCAACACGCAGGTAGGCTGGTGCCGGTTGATCGGATATAGGACGTGCGCGTCCCTGCTAGATCGTTGATTCGGTGATCCGCAGGACCTCTTGCACACTCGTGTGCCCTGCGACGGCCTTCTTCAGCCCGTCGCTGCGGAGGTTGACCATGCCGCGATCGGTGCAGAGCCGGCGCAGCTCGGAGACGTTGGGATTGCGGGCGACCATGTCGCGCAACTGGTCGTCGATGACCAGCAGTTCATAGATGCCCAGGCGGCCGGAGTAGCCCGATTTACGGCACTTGTCGCACCCATTTGCTGCCCACGCCTTGTCAGCCGGGAGGCCCTGCAAGGTGAGGAAGTCGGCCAGGCTCTCGTTGGGCTTAGCCTGCTGCTTGCACTCCTTGCACAGGCGGCGCACCAGCCGCTGAGCCAGCACGGCGTTGAGCGCGGCGCCGACAAGGAACGGCTCGATGCCGATGTTGACCAGGCGCGTGATGCTCGACGGCGCGTCGTTGGTGTGCAGCGTGCTGAGCACCAGGTGGCCCGTCAGCGCGGCCTGCACGGCCGTCACGGCCGTCTCAAGGTCGCGGATCTCGCCGAGCAGGATCACGTCGGGGTCCTGCCGCAGCAGGCTTTTGAGGGCCTTGGCGAAGGTCATGCCGATTTTTTCGTGCGTCTGGCACTGGGTGATCCCGTCGAGGTGATACTCGACGGGGTCCTCGACCGTCGAGATGTTCATGCTCGATTTATCGAGCTGCTGGAGCGATGCGTAGAGCGTGGTGGTTTTGCCCGAGCCGGTCGGGCCGGTTACCAGCACGATCCCGTGCGGGGCCTCGATCTGGCTTTTCCAGATGCGCAAGGTGTCCGGCTCAAAGCCGAGCTGGTCGAGCGGGACGCTGATGCTCTTGGTGTCGAGGATGCGCATGACGACCTTCTCGCCGTTGCTGACCGGGAGCGTCGAGACGCGCAGGTCGAGCTTGCGTCCGCCGACGAGGCAGCGGATGCGGCCGTCCTGGGGCAGTCGACGCTCGCTGATATCCATGTTGGACATGATTTTGAGGCGCGAGACGATCGCCGGGCCGAGCGCGGGGGGTGGCTGCATCATCTCGTAAAGCTCGCCGTCGATTCGGAAGCGGACACGGATTTTTTTGTCCCCCGGCTCGATGTGGATGTCCGACGCGCCATCCTTGCTGGCGGTCTGGATGATGTAGTTGACGTACTTGATGACCGGGGATTCTTCACCCAAGCGTGCCAGGTCGGCCTGGTCGTCGGTTTTTTTCTCGACCTGCACGTCGCTCTCGGAGACCTCCGAGAGGAGCGCATCGACATCGACGCTGCTGGCCGCGGCGTGGTTGATGTTATCAATAATCTCCAGCGCGCCGCGCAGGTCAAAGCCCGCGATCACCACCGACCGCGTAACCATGATCCCCAGCCGGCGGCGGACCTCGTCGATGACGAAGAGGTCCTCCGGGTGCAGCATCCCCACCACGGCCACGCCCCCTTCCATCCGCAGCGGGAGCACGCCCTGCACCCGGCAGAAGTCAGCGCCCAGCCGCTGCGTCAGCTTGCCGTCAAAGCCCCCTTCAAGGCCCTTGGCCAGGTCGATGGAAACAAAGGGGAGGTTGAGCGTCCGGGCGACGCCCTGCTGCACCTTGACGCCGTCGCACCCCTGCTCGATGAGCACGTCGGAGAGGCGCTTGCCAGGGGTTGTGCCAACGACCTGCTCAGCGGCGAGCAGCTGCTGCTCGGTTGCCGCGCCGCTGCGCACGAGCCACTGCCCGAGCGTGGTCGCCGAGTCGTCGGCCCCTGGGGCCTCACCGGCGGGCTGCTCGATGGCGATGAGCGTCTGCCCATCGGCACCGTCGTCTTGCCAGGGTGGTGCCGGTGCCGGGCCATGCTCGCCCTGCGTGCCCGGCACGTTCTTTGCCGATCCGTGTATGTTGGGCTTGCCCGGCGGCGTGCCCGCGCCGGGCGCGGCGACGCGGCGCGTTGTCTTGACGCCCAGTTCCTTCAAGATGAAATCAAAGTCAAACTTTCCCACTGCCTGTCCGCTCCTGATTGACTTGCCGGTTGCTACTTTTGCCCCGAGTTCTGCCCGGTGCTCAACTCAAGAATGAAAACGTGCCCGTCGGCCTGTATCTGCACGCCGCGCCCGGTGATCGCCGCGACCCTGAAGACCTCATCGAGCTTGTCGCCCACGCGCACCAGCCGGCCGTTGATGCGTGCCACCGGCCTGCCCCCGGCCATCACACTGTTGAGCGTGAACTTCTGCGCTCTGGCCCCGAGCTGCTGCTTGCGCGCAGCGACCTCGCCTGCCAGGCGGGCCATCTCTGCCTCGTCCTGCGATGGGGAATCTGTATTCTCATCCTCCTGCTCGCCGCTGTCGAGGATGAACGGGTTCATCTTGACCATCCCCGGCTCGACCTGGTTTTCTGACCGCGAGCGGTTGAGCGCGGCGATCACCGCGACATGCCGGTTGTCCGCACGCGGCAGATCGGCAAGGTCCACCGTCTGGACAATCGCACCGGTTGCCCGCAGGTTCCCAAGCCCGATCTTGCGCATGCCATAGATCGCGCACCCGGCGATGACCACCACCACGCCCACGAGCACAGTGTGCATGTTCACCGGCGCACGACGCCTGGCCGCGACGCCAAAGCCGGGCAGCACAGACCCCTCGCCAACCCCAACAATTGAGCCGGGTGTGCCGCCACCGGTGCCACCCGCGGCGAGCTGCCCGTGCGGCGCAGCGACGGCATCGTGCCCGGGAGGGGCACCGAGTTTGCCGAAGATGCCCGGGTGGCTCATGGTTTGCGCTCCGTGGTTCCCTCAGCCGAGGCGACGGGCGTTTGGCTCTGGTAGTAGATCGACATTTTCAGGCTGCCGCGCAGCAGGCCGTCGCGTCCTTTTTCCTGCACGCGCTGGACGTTCATGTCCGTCAGGCGAGTGATGCGGGGCATCTGCTCGATGCCGAGCAGGAACTTGTAGAACCCGTCAAAGTCCCCGGTTATCTCGACTTCCAGCTGCTGCTCCTTGGCCGTCCCCGCCTCGCGCGTCTGGGCGCTCTTAACGAACTTGGGGACCCGCAGCCCGCACCGATCGGCGATCTGCGCCACATCGCGCAGCACGCTGTCAAGCTCCTTGTTGTTGGGCAGCCTGCTCTCGACCTCGGCGATCGTCTGCTGGATCTGCGCCGTCGCCGCCGAGAGGTCGTTGGCCTGCGCCGTAACCTCACGCAGGCTTGTCAGCAGCGCACGCTTGGCCTGGATATCGGCCTTGGCATGCTTGATCTCGGCGTTCTGCGGGCGAAAGACGAGCATGAACGAGGCGATCGGCACCGCCATGAGCGTCGCAACGAAGACCATCTGCCTTGGTGAAAAGTCCATGTTCGCTCCACACCCGGCGATCATGCCGGGTGGTCAACCACTCAACACTCACGGGTTCCAGCCCGGACCATCGGAACCATCCACGCCCGCACGGGGCCGGTCCGGCCCGCCCAGGCTTGCCCCGCGCTTGACGCCCGCTGGGCTTGCCTGCAGCGACATCGCCGCGTTTGCACGCCGCACGGCCAGCGGCTTGATGTTCCCCGTGTCGGCGTCGGGCTTGATGGACGCCTCCAGGCGGAACCGGCGGAGCGTGCGGTCCTTGTCGATGAGCTCGACGGTGCTGACCAGGTCCACGCGGTCAAGGAGCGGGCACTCCTTGAGATTGCTCTGGAAGTCGGCCACGAATGTGTCCGTCGGCGCCAGGCCGGCGATCGACAGCTTGAACTCCAGCGTCGGCGGCTTGGGCTTGGGCGGCGGTGCCTTGGGGTCCTTTGCTGCGCCGGGCGTGTCGGCCAGGCTCTTGGCCGCTGCGTCCTTAGGCGGCGCTGGTGGGGCGACGCGTGTGCTCTCCATCACCAGGTCCGTCAGCGTAATGCCCTCGGGCAACCGGTTGACGATCTCGGCCAGCAGGATCGACCGCGGGACGCGCTCGATCAACGCCGTCGTTACCTCCGCGCGGTAGAGCAGCTGCTGCTTCTGCGATTCCATCACCTTGAGCTGCTCGATCTTGGCCGCCTCGCGGGCATACTCAGCGCTCACGTCCGCCTGCTCGGAGCGCACGGCCGACCACTGCCGGTTGGTAACTAGAAACGCACCGCCGACGGCGCTGATCATCCCCGCAAAGAGGACCAGGTTGAGTATCAGCGCCTTGGACTCGCGTTTGCGCTGGAGATAGTCCTCGGGAAGGAAGCTGGCGTTGGTCGGCTTGCTCATGGTTACTCCGTCGCGTCAAGCTCCACAACCGATCGATCTACAAATCCGTCGGGGACATCAGCAGCCCCAGCGGCACCGCCCATCCAGGCTGCGGCTGGGCAAGGTCCACGCCCGCGCACGGCTCAGAGCCGGTGCGCGCCAGCCGGGCCAGCGGGTCGCCCGCGTGCGCTGGGAACTTAAACTGCCGGGCGATGTGCTGGCAAAGCCCGGTGTGGCGGCTCTCACCGCCTACGAAGATCAGCCGGTCGATCCTCCGGCTTGGGAAGAGCTGCTCGTAGTAGCGCACGCAGAGGGCGATCTCGTCGGTCAGCGCCCGCAGCGGCTCGGTCAGGTCGATGCGCCCTGCCATCCCGGCCGCACGCGCGGCCAGGCGGTGCGCCGCCGATGCCGCGTCGGTCGCGGGCCGCACAGCGACGGCCACGCCCGCACCCGGTGCCGACAGCGTGGGTGTGATCATCGCGACGGCCGGCGCGGTGGCGTCCAGCCGTATCAGGCTCGGCATCCCCTGCCAGAGCGCGTGCGCCTGCGCATGCTCGCACCCAATCTGCTGGGCCACGACCTGATCAAAGAACCTGCCCCCGATGGCCACGCCCTTGGCGAAGGCGAGCTTGGTTCCGTGCCCGATGACGATCTTGGTCCCCCCAGCGCCGATATCGATGTAGAGCGAGGTGATGTCCGCGTCGCTGGCCCGCCGGTTGACGGGGCGGAAACTCGACAGCAGGGCCTGGAACTCACTCTGGAGCCCCACCGGCTCAAGCCGGCACTGCCGCAGCGCCTGCATCAACCTGTCGACGAGGCTCTGCGCCGTCGCCAGCGCGATCACCTCCTGCTTGCCCGCCGGGCAGACGGCACCCTCAACGACCACGCCCCGGCACCCGAGCATCGACGGCTCGCACCCGAGCTGCTCGGCCGCGGCGCGCAGCGTCGCGTCCTGCACGCTCTGCCCGTGTGCCGGCTGCACCTGCATGTGCTTGCACAACATCTGTGAGGAGGGGATCGCGCACACACCACGCCGGGCCTTGAACCCACCGGCACGCACCACCTGCGCCAGTTGCCCGCACTGGAACTCAAACCGCCGGGGCGCGTCGGCGAGCAGCTCGGCAGGCGTCTGCACGCACGCCGCGGCCACCAGGTGCAACGGCTCGACGGCCGAGACCTGCAGCAGTTTGAGCGCCTGGGTCCCAAAGTCGATCGCCACAACACCCCCGCCGCCGAAGGGGTTCAGTCCAGCCAACCTGCTCCCAAGGCCAAGGTCCAAGCGCGTTCCTCCTGCGCAGCAGCACACCGCCGCCTGCGCACCGAAAAGTTACATCGACCCGTTCAACCCCCCGGTTCACACACCCGCAAAGGGGGGACGCACAAGCAGACCCACACGACCCCCACACGCTACCCGCACCAAAAGCACCGACCGAGAACCACTAACGCCCACCCCGGCGGGCGTCCGAAAACAAACCACGATCGATTTACACCCCACCCGCCCCCGGCCCCCCGGCCTCAACCCCCCTTGATCCCCGCGATCACGCCCTTGATCTTCCCGCGCACCTCGCGCACATCCTTGAACATGATGTTCTGCACCGCGATCGCGCTGGCGAGCCGGTCGGCCTCCTCCGCCGAGGCCAGGTCCTTGTCCTGGGCCCCCTTGGCCAAGAGGCAGACGCACAACTCGTACCGCAACTCCAGCCCCCCCGCGTCGTTGGGGTCGGCGTGGTTCTCCACGGCCTGGCGCAGCGTGCCGACGGCCTCGTCCATCCAACCGATCTGCTTGAAACACCGCGCCAGCGACGCCAGCGACTGCGCCTTGTACCGCCCGTCCCCCTTGCTCTGCTGCAACTGCGCGATCGCCTCCTCAAACCGACCGGCCAGGATGTACCGCTGCCCCAGGTCAAACTTCTTGGCCAGGTCCGTCGGATACGCCTGTACCGCACCTTGCAACTGCTCGATCTCCAACTCGAGTTGCTTGGCCTCCTGATCGAGGAACGCCGAGCGCACCGACGCATCGTCGGGGGCCGCGTCGAGCTTCTCCTTGAGTTTCTTGAGGCGCAACTGCCCCAACTTCACCCGCACCTCCCCGGCGACGTGCTTGAACCTGTACTCCTGCGTCTGCTCATACGCCCGCTCAGCCACGGCGATCGCCTGGTTCCAGTCCTCCACGCTCTTGCGCTCAAACAACGCCTGGATGTACGCCAAAATCGTCGGCTTGTCCGTCGGGCGGGCCTCATACTCACCCTTGGTGCGCTCGACGTTGCGGTCAAGCGTGCTAACGCTCTTGGTCAGACGCTCGTTCTCGTCGAGCTGCTTTTGCCGGTCTTGGTCGCGGATGTTCTTGCGGAAGCCCCCCTGCTGGTTGTTGTCCTCGTACCCACCCTTGCTCATCGTCGCCATCGCCGCCAGGTCGCGCAGGTCGTTGGAGAGCTTGAAATCACCCGGGTCCAGGTTGAGCGCGCCCTGCCCGGCGTTGTTGGCATAGTCGTACTGCTCGTTGGCGATGAAGACCTGCATCAGCCGAATAAACTGGTCCTTGCGCGGCTTGACCTCGTGCTCCTTGACAACCGCCAGCGCCCGCGGGGCCACCCACACGCTCACGTCCCGCAGCGACAGCTCCGCCACCCCCACAGCCGCCCGCACTGCCAGCTCACCATCACCCTGGCGGAACGACCAGTTCATGATCGCCGAGAGTGCCTTGAGCACCGGCCCGGGGCCATCGACGACCCCCTTGAGGTCCTTGGGCGTCTGCGTCAGCCCACTGGCGCGCACGCACTCGAAGTAGGCCTGCAACGCGGGGAGGTTGTTCGGGTCCAGCCGAAGCCCGCTCAGCCACAGGTGCAGGGCGTATGCGAACGAGCCGGTCTCTTGCTTGACGCGGGCCTGGACAAAGAAGATCTCGGCCTTGGCCGGGTCAAAGCCGCTCGGGGCGGTCTGTGCGGGCTTGCCGGCCGGGTCTTTGCCCCCACCACCTGCGCTGTCGCCAGTTTTCTTGCCAAAGAACGGGAAGGCCAAGCCAATCTCCTTGCATCAAGCACAACGGCACGCGCTGGCACCCACCGCCGGGGGCCGGGACGCGCAGGCCGATCGTAGCGACACCACACCCCGGCAACCGCACGCGCTCACGGCCTCTTGCCCCCCCAGACCCTGCTGAGCACCAGGGACAACTCCCGCTCGGGAGACTCCGTAAACAACCGCTCCATCTCCGCAAGCCCGTCGGCCAGCCATGCCGGCTCGTCAAACTGGTATCCCAGGTAGGCCATCTGCAGCGCACCCTCGCGCGACACCGGCGAGCCTGGGTTCGAGGCCCACTGCTCGCGGATGGTCTCAACGATCTGCCCGGCACGGGACACGGGCATCACCAACGCCGCGTCAAACCGCACAGGGATCATCTCCGGGTGGTCTGTCAGCAGCCGGCGCAGTTCCAGCCCAGAGGACAAGAACATCCCCGCCCCCAGCTGCGCATGCACGCGGCCGGCACGGGCAAACAGGTTCTCCCGCTGCCGCAGCAGCGCCTGGTCAAACGCCTGCTCAGCCGAGACAAACCTGCCCGCCGCGAGGAGCTCCTGCCCGAGCTTGATAAACCCATCGGCCGCCTGCTCGCGCGTCGCACCCGCGGGGACGAGCTGCTGCACGCGCACGCGCATCTGCTCGAGCGCCTGCACGCCACCAAAGTCAGGCAACTCTTCCAGTTTGGGCACGCGTGGCTGCTGCCCGCCGGGTGCACCATCCCCCGCACCCGTTGCCCCACTGCCCGGGCCATTGGGAGTAGCAACCTTCGCCGGCGTCGTCATGCCTGGGGGCTGCCCGATCCCCACGGTGCCCGTCGGCATCGACTCGCCACGCAAGCGTGCCCGCAGCCGTTCTAGCGAGGCGTCGATCTCCTGGTCCGTCAACGGCTGCACCTTTGTCGGGTCCGGCTGCGCGCCGGGCCTGGGGGTCGTGGTGGCCGATGGAGATAGCCCGGGCGTCGCACGTGCTGAGTCGCGGAAGATCTGCAACAGGCCCTGCTGGCTCAGGCCACCATTGCCCACACTAGCTGGGCCGCCCACTTCTCCCGTCGGCTGGGTGGTCGGCGTGCCAGGACGACCCGGCGCACCGGGTGTCCCAGGCCCACTGGGCAGCGGCATGGCACCCGGGCTTGCGGGGTTGGCAGGGTTGAACGCATCCCGCAGCCCCGGGCGGAGAGGCCGGCCGTCGGGGCCAATGCGGCCGCGGTCATCCTGAGGGTTCTTTGCCAAGTCCAGCCGATCACTCCCGGCACGTTTATCAATCGACTCGGTTACCAGACCGCGCAGCGCACTGGCACGCACCGTCGAGGCACGCCCGTCCCGATCAATCGAGTACCCGATCAACTGATTCGACCGCCCATCCGCCCGGCTCTCGACCGCCCTGGGCGTGCGTGCCCGCACCGCTAGGTCCACCGGGTTCCTGGGCAGCACCGACCCAGGTGCCACCGTCATGCCGGCACCCAAATATGAACTGAACGCCGCCGTGCTCGCCGGGCGCACCGATGAGGAGGGCGCCTGCTGAGCGGCGAGCACCGAGATGCGCCAGTCCGCCGCGTCGCGGTTGAACCTATCGATCTGGCTGGTTCGGCTGGGAGTTTCGGTGTTGAGTTGATACCCCAGCGGCACACGCAGCGACCGCCCACCCGTCGCCTCGCCGGAGACGATCGCGTTGTTGTACCGGATCATCGCCTGGATATTGGAAGTCTGCGTGTTGATTCGCCCGAGCGTCGTCGAAAGCCCGGCGTCGAGCGCCCGACCCCCACCCAGGGGGTCGCGTGCCGGGTCCGTTGATGGTCGGTTGACCTGCCCGAGGCAGACGCCCGAGCATGTTGACCCCGCCAGCAATGCCAGCCAGAGACGCACACCCGAAAACGGACCAACGAAAAATGTCGATTTCATGGCCTATCCCTCGCTATCAAGCACACGGGCGTACAGCACGCCCCTGCACAACTACTACGCCCCCGGCTGCCCGCGGGGTGCATCATTCATTAGGGTATCACCCGATCGCCCGACCTGCAGCACACTTGCCGAACCTGCCGGGGCCCCATGGCCCTAGCCTCGCCCCCACCCGGCCCCGGCGGATTGGGTCGGTTATCATGGACCCATCAGCCGGCCCGCTCCGTATCGACCGGCAGAGACTCCCCGTCCAGCAAAGCAGGTTCCCCTATGGCCAAGATGTTCTACAGCGAAGAAGAAGCCGCCGCCAAACTCGGGATCACCACCGATGAACTCGAAAACCGCGCCAAGCGGGGCGAGCTCGAACGCCTCATGAACCTCAACAAGCCCGTCTACAAGGTCGTCCAGATCGACATGCTCGCCGGCGGCGGCGACGACGGGGGCATCCCCCTGGCCGACTCAGGTTCCGACGACGCCATCTCCCTGGCCGACTCCTCCACAGGCCAACGCGGCACCGGCGAATCGACCAAAGAACGCTCGGGCATCTCCATCTTCGAGGCCGACGAACTCGAAGACACCACCGACGGCAGCGCGCAAACCCAGATCACCGGCTCCATCGGGGGCGTTAAGGTCGGCGACTCCTCAGGCTCAGGCTCGGGCCTGCTCGACCTCACACGCGACAGCAAGGACGACACCGGCATCGGCGCAGGCATCCTCGGCGACACCTACGACCAGGACAGCCAGGACATCGCAGGCACACCCGTTGACGGCTCCCCGGCCATCCGCAACAGCGCCGGCAACGGCGCGCCCGCGATGTTCGAGGACGCGGGCGTCGCCTCCGACGTCGCCGAACCCGCAGGTGCGCAGGCAGGGGGCATGATGATGGTCCCCGTCGAGTCGATCGACAAACTCTCCGGCCTCGTCGGCGGCCTCGCCTTGGGCATGAGCCTCGTGAGCCTCTTCTCCCTGGCCGTCGTCGCTATGGCCGTCGGGGGCCTCACCGGTGGGCTGCTGGGCATCGTCGCGGGCAACTTCTTGGCCGTCGTCGGCGTCCTGGTCGTCCTCGTCGTCATCGCCGCCGTCGCGGGCATGTTCCTCGGCCGGAGCAAGTAAATTTCAGAACCCCTCCCCCAGAATGTTCACGCGGGCAGGGGCAGGGGTATGGGATCACCGGTGGTGCAGGCTTCCAGCCTGCACGGCAAATACATTTCACCACAGAGGCACCGAGAAATACAAATGCATTAGGTTTGTTTTTCTCAACCACCCCTGCATCTCTCTTCTCTGTGGCTCTGTGCCTCTGTGGTGAAACGCATATACACAGGTAAAACCTCAAACACAAAACTCACGGCAACCCCTGTAACCAAGCCTCCACAGGCTCGGTGTACCCACTCCCGCTCCCATCCAACCTCACGGCGTTGAACCGCTTGTGCCCCGCGTGCACACGCCCGACGCGCTGCCGCACGTGCTCGTCCAGCCGCCAGTCCAGCACGCTGGCCGTGCGCATCGCGGGCGTGTCCGGGATGCGGGCGCTGTCCAGCAGCAGCACCATCGCCGAGGGGTTGGCAACCAGGTCCATCCGTACGCTCACGGGCTGCTCGTCGTAGTCGTCCGGGTCTGCCGAGAACGGGTTTTTGTTATGCCCCGTCGCGTTGATGGCATAACTCCGCTGCACATCGGGCAACTCCACCCGCGTGCCCGGGCAGACCAGCGATGAGTTCACCCGCGAAACATAGATATCACTGGCCCCACCAGTCCGCCCCTGGCTCTCCATGACAACAAAGCACCAGTTGGGCACTGAGCCATACGGCTGCCCGAGCGCCGGCGAACGCCCCTTGTTGTCGTTGGCGTACCCCAGGCAGATGGCGTAGTTCTGCCGCAGGTTCGCCGCGCACGCCACATCCCGCCCCGCCGCCCGCGCCCCGGCCAGCGCGGGGACGATCAACGCCACCAGCACCCCCACCACGGCGATGACAACCAGCAGCTCGACAAGCGTAAACGCCCATACCCCTCGGGCGTACGCCCGCCCTCGACCAACACCGCGCTGCACAGCCGCGCTGCCCATTATCAACCAATCTACCCTCACCGAGCCTATGCCCACACCCAGACTACGCCCAGCATTGTTGACCCTTGCCGTGGCTCTGGTCATCCCCGCGTGCGAACGGGCACCCGCCCCTGGCCCACTGCCCACACGCTGGGCCGCACCGCTGAAACTTGCGCCCCTGACCTTCTTCCAAGGGCACTGCGCAAACTGCCACGGCGCCTACGGCAAGGACTACGACCCCGACTCCCCAACCAACACCGACGCCCCCAAACTCCAGCAGATGCTCCGGGAAATGGCCGCCGCCCACGCGGCTGAGACCCCGCTGGACGACAACGACCTGGCGGTCCAGAAATCCTTCCACCTCGCCGCCGTCGCAAGGCGCCCCTTCCTGGCCATCACCAACCACACCTGGCCCGAACCGGGTGAGATCACCGGCGAGGCCACCCCCGGCTCGCAAGTCGAACTCATCAGCGCCCCCGCGCGGGTGAGCATCCCCCTGCACGGGCACACCTTTACCATCGACGCCAAAGCCCTGGCCCAGGTCCGCGCACAGGTAACCGACGAACAGTGGCTGCAAACAAAGATCGTCGCCACCAAGGGGAGCGTGCAGGCACGCATCACACTCGCAAGCGAAAACTTCTCGGCATCACCCGATGCACCCGGCCACTAAGAAACAATCACCCCCTCACCGCTGCTCGACAAGCACCGGCGCGCCCACGCGCTGGCCCCACGTCGCCGGCGCGTTGAGCCACCAGAGCACGCTCTCGCCGTCGGTAGCCAAGTCCCCCGGCATCGGCACGAGCAGTTCAACAAAATCCGCGCTCATCGACTCACCCGTGAGCATGTGCAGCACCTTCTCTAGCGCCTCGGGCGTCCCCTGCACGCTGGCCGAGTACGCCGTCGGGGCGATCACCAGCGGAAGATGGGCCGGCACACCCGGTGCAACGTTGGGTGAACCCTTGCTCTCCTCGGCTACAAGCACCGGCTTGACCCGCACGCCCCGCGCGTGCGCCTCGGCCTGAGCCAAGCCGCCCGACGCGACGCTCATCGCCACCTCGCCCATCTTGCTCAACGCGCACCATTCCATGTGCCTGTTCGCCTGGTTCTCTAGGCGTGCAACCGCCTGCTCGATGTTCGTCGCCCGCACGCGGATCAGCAGCCGGCCCTGGTGGGCCAACTCCAGCGCCCTGGCCGGCGCGATCACAGGCCGGGCGGGAGGAACATCTCCTTGCAGACCTGAAGAACGAGGGGTCGATCCACCCGCCAGCATTGTTCCTTGCGCACCCCCTGGCAACTCATCAGGCCCCAACTCAAGCATCTTCGGGTCCACCGGGTTGAGCACCGGGGTGTTGTTCTTGAGGGCAAGCAGCCTCTGCTGGCGTGCCGACCGATCCCCCTGCCAAATCAGAAACCCACTGCCCACAACGACGGCCAGCACCGCCGCGACCGCCGTCAGCCTGAACCAAGCACGCTGGGCAATCGGCCTGCTGGGGCGCACGATGCGGACGATCTGCCCCGCCGCCGCGTCCGCCTCCCCACGCGCCAGCCCGACCAATGCCTCACGCTCGAGCTGGGCCTCGACGCGCTCAAGCAAATCCGCCGGGGGCTTGACCCCGACCAGCCCCGCCAACTCCGCACGGTCGGCACGCATCTGCGCGACCAACCCACCCAGCCGGGCGTCCCGCGCAATCGCCCCGCGCACAACCCCGGCACGTTCGGCCGGCATGGGCAACCCCTCGATCAGGGCCAGCAGATCACCCTCGCTCACGCCAAGGGGCAAAACCGGGTTGGATAGATCATCACTAGGCACAGGCCGCTCACTCATACAAACCGATTAGACATCCCGATCTCCACCCGACCGGCACAGCCGCTCATACGCCGAACGAAGCGCTGAGCGTGCCCTAAAGAGTCGGCTCTTGACCGTCCCAACGGGCACGCCGAGCACCTCGGCGATCTGCCCATAATCCATGTCGCGCACATCACGCAGGATCAACAACGCACGCTGCTCACCATCCAACTCCGCCAGTGCCTGCCCCATCTTGCCTCGGGCCTCCTCACGTTGGACGCCCGACCCCTCCCCAGGTTCCCGGCTCTGAAGCAACTCCGCAAACGTCCCCCCACCCCCAGACCGATCAGAACCCAAACCGCCACCAATACCCCCGGCAGGAGTATCCAGCGAGGCATGCCGGCGGTGCTGCTGCCCACGCTGCCAACTCAAGCAGACGTTCATCGTTACCCGCACCATCCACGTGCTGAGCTTCGCCTGCCCGTTGAAACTCCCAAGCCCCTGGATGATCTTGACCATCGCGTCCTGCGCCAAATCCCCGGCTATCTCCCGCGCCCTCGGTCCCGTGCCCACCATTCTATAACATACACCATACAAACGGTCTTGATGCCGGTTGAGCAGGCGTTGCCACGCCCCGGGCTGCCCGGCCCTGATCTCGGCGACGAGTTGCAGGTCGTGCGCGTCGGCCGAGGGAGCCTCCGTCGGGCTGGGCCCCTGGGCGTCATCGCTCAGGCGTGGACCATCCTCGGGTTTGGCAGGGGGGCTGACCATCGGCTGGCGCATCCTATCGACCACCCCTGGCCCGGGGGAGGCACGGGCCAGCAGGTCTGGCCTGCCCTAGCCGATATGTAGCCTGCGCTACATTGTTCGTAGCGCAGGCTACAATCAGACTAATATCATAAGGCGATGCCCATGTACACACACACCCTCCGGCTCGTTCTCGCGATTGCTGTGATGCTCCTGCTGGCGCTCGCCATGCCCGCCTGCGAAAGGCGTGCGCCCGCACCGGCGGTGCAGTCGCACGGGCCGCTGGTCGTCGTCGCGACCACGGCACAGATCGCCGATCTCGCACGCGCCGCCGCGGGGCCTCAGCTTGGCAAGGCCCTGACCGTCGAGTCGATCATGGGCCAAGGGGTAGACCCGCACACCTACAAACTCACACGCTCAGACGCGGCCAGGCTCGACGCCGCCGACGTTCTCCTGGCCAGCGGGCTGCACTTGGAGGGCAAACTCATCGACACGCTGACACAACTCAAGGCCTCGGGCAAGCGTGTGGTGCTGGTGGCCGACGAACTGCCAGAAAGTGAACTGATCGCCGCGGGCACCACCGGGCAGTCGGCCAAGGCGCACGACCCGCACTTCTGGATGGACACGCACCTGTTTGCCCTCGCCTCGGGCATCGTCGCCGAGACGCTTTCGCAGGCCCTGCCCGAGCACGCACAGACCTTTGCCGAGGGGTCGGCAGAGTACCGCAAGCAGCTGGCCAAGCTCGACGACTACGCCCGGCTGATCCTCTCGCAGGTGCCGCCGCAGCAGCGCATCTTGGTAACGAGCCACGACGCCTTCGCCTACCTGGGCCGGCGATTCGGGCTGGAGGTGCACGCCATCCAGGGGATCAGCACCGAGAGCGAGGCGAGCGTGCGCGACATCGAAGCGCTCGCCAAACTCATCGCCGAGCGCAAGGTCAACGCCGTGTTTGTCGAGAGCAGCGTCCCGCGCCGGACGATCGATGCACTGATCGCCGCCACCGGCGCGAGCGGGCACACCGTGGGCACAGGCGGCGAACTGTTCAGCGACGCCATGGGCAGGCCGGGGACGTACGAGGGGACATACATCGGCATGCTCGACCACAACCTGACGACCATCGCCCGCGCGCTGGGCGCATCACCCCCCCCACCACCACGCGGCATGCAGGGCCTGCTCGCCGAGCCTGCAAAGTAAACCTTCCCCGCACGCACCCATGAACCAGCACAGCACCAACACCGACCCACCCCTGCTCGTGCGCGACATGACCGTCGCCTACGACAAGCGCCCGGTTCTCTGGGACATCGACTACGCCTCGCCGCCGATCACGCGTGGGCACGGCTCGCTCACCGCCATCGTCGGCCCCAACGGCGCTGGCAAAAGCACGTTCATCAAGGCCTGCCTCGGCCTGTTGCCTGTGGCCACCGGCAACGTCCGCTTCTTCGGCCAGCCGCTGGCCAAGGCCCGCGCGCTCGTCGGCTACGTCCCCCAGCGAGAGAGTGTCGATTGGGACTTCCCCGTCAGCGTGCTCGACGTTGTCGCCATGGGGCGCTACCGCACGCTCGGCTGGCTCAGCCCCGTTACCCGCGCCGCCAAGGCCCAGGCGCTCGATGCGCTCGCACACGTCGGCATCGACAACCTCGCCCACCGCCAGATCGGCCAACTCTCCGGCGGGCAGCAGCAGCGCGTCTTCATCGCCCGCGCGCTCGCTCAGCAGGCACGCCTCTACTTCATGGACGAACCCTTCGCCGGCGTCGACGCCGCCACCGAGCAGGCGATCATCGCCGTGCTCCGCTCACTGCGCGATCAGGGCGTAACCGTCCTGGTCGTGCACCACGACCTGCAGACCGTGCCCACCTACTTCGACCACGCGCTCCTGCTCAACACCCGACTGATCGCCACGGGCACCATCGCAGACGCCTTCACCCCCACCAACCTCCAGCGGACCTACGGCGGTCGCCTGACGCTCCTCGAGCAAGCCTCCACCGCCCTCGCCCAAAACATCGGCCCGGCCGGCGTGCGAGGGCAAGCATGAGCCAACTGACCGACATCCTGCTCCTGCGCGCAGGCTATGCCAGCACACTCGTGCTCGTGGGCAGCACGCTGCTGGGGATCGCCGCGGGCGTCGTCGGCGTGCTGGCACTGCTGCGCCAACGCTCGCTGCTGGCCGACGCGCTGGCGCACGCGACGCTCCCCGGCCTGGCCGCCGCCTTCATCACCGCCGCGGCGCTCGGCATCGACGGGCACGCTTTGCCCGTCCTGCTCGGCGGCGCGACGCTCGCGGGGCTGTTGGCCCTCAGTGCCGTCAAACTCCTGCAGGCCTCCCCGCGCATCACGCCCGACGCCGCGCTTGCCAGCGTCCTGGCCAGTTTCTTCGGCGCTGGCGTTGTGCTCATGACGGTTGTCCAGAACCTCGACACCGGCGGGCAGGCCGGCCTCGAACGCTTCATCTACGGCCAGGCCGCCGCGATGCAGTCGCACGACGTCTACATCGCCGCCCTCTGCTCGATCGTCGCCTGCGCGCTCTGCCTGCTGCTGCTCAAGGAACTCCGCTTGGTTACCTTCGACCCCTCCTTCGGCCGAGCGATCGGCAGGCCGATCAGCATGCTCGATGCGCTCGTGCTGGTGCTGGTGCTGGCTGTTACCGTTGCTGGGCTGCAGATGGTCGGGCTGATCATGGTCGTCGCGCTGCAGATCGTCCCCGCAGCCGCCGCACGGTTCTGGACCAACCGCCTGGGCACCATGCTGGTCATCTCAGGCTCGATCGGTGGCCTGAGCTGCGCCGTCGGTGCGGCGATCTCTGCCAGCATCCCCAAAGCCCCCACCGGCGCGGTCATTGTCCTTGTCGCGGGCGTGGCCTTCACCATCAGCATGCTCGCCGCGCCCAGACGTGGCCTGCTGGCAACCGCCCTGCGCCGCGCGGGCGCATCGCTGCGCATCAGCCGAGCGCACGCCCTCCGATCGGCGCTCGAACGCAGCGAAGAAACCGGCACACCGCTGCACTCGCCTGAACTGCTCGCATCCCCGCACACCGGCGGGCTACAACGATTCTCGCTGACCTGCGCCGGGCTGCTGCGCCGCGGGGCGCTGACAGATGCCGGCATCGCCCAAGCCCGTGCCGCCACGCGTGCGCACCGCCTGTGGGAGCAGTACCTCGTCGCCCGCGCGCTGCACGACCCGTCTCACGCCGACCTCATCGCCGACCTCGTCGAGCACGCCGCGACGGAGGCCGACGTGCAGGACCTCGAACGCGAGCTCGCCCTGCCGCACGCGGGCACGCTGCCGCAGAGCACCCACCCGCTGCACGCGCAGCAGACCGGGGGCAGCACATGACGTGCACACTCGCCGACGCCGTCGGCAGCATCTTCTGGCGCTTGGACTTCGCCCCCCTGCTTGCCGCGGTGCTCGCCGGTGCGCTCTGCGGGCTGCTCTCGGGCGTATTGGTGCTGCGTCGCTCGGCGATGCTCGGCGACGCGATCAGCCACGCCGTGCTGCCGGGGCTGGTCATCGCCTTCCTGCTCACGGGCACGCGGTCGGTGGGGCCGATGCTCATCGGCGCGGCGCTCGCGGGCGTGCTGGCCGTCGGGATGATCGAGGCCCTCCGCCGGCTCGCCCGCGTCGAGGCCGGCGCGGCGACAGGTGTCGTCTTCTCCGTCTTCTTCGCCCTCGGCGTCGTCCTCATCAACGCCTATGCCGACGCCATCGACCTCGACCCCGGGTGCGTGCTTTACGGCTCGCTCGAAGGCCTGCGCTGGCCGGGGCTGAACAGCCCGAGCGACCTGCTGAACATCGAGACGCTCACAAACACACCACGCCCCATCGCCACGCTCGCCGCGACGCTCGCCGTTACGCTCGTGCTCTTCGCCGGCGGGTTCAAACTCCTACGCCTGTGGTGCTTTGACGCAGGCCTTATGGCCTCCCTCGGCCTTCGCCCGGGCCTCGTCGGGGGCGTCGTCATCGCCCTTGTCGCCGCCGCGACTGTGGCGAGTTTCGAGGCCGTCGGGTCGATCCTGGTCGTCGCGCTCCTGGCCTGCCCCGGTGCCGCGGCCCGGCACCTGACCGACCGCTTCGGCACGCACCTGCTGCTGAGCACACTGCTGGCCGTGCTCGCCGCGGTCGCGGGATACACGCTGGCCGTCTGGGGCCCTGGACTTTTCGGGCACCCGCACGCCGTCAGCGCACCGGGGATGATTGCCGTGTGCAGCGGGGTGATCCTGCTTGTGTGCGTGCTGGGGCGGATGGTGAGGAAAAAACTACTCGCGCTGTCCCAGCGTCACTTTGCATAAGCGGGCATCACACCCGCAAGCGCACGCTCGAGCCCCTGCACCGTCCCCGCACCCGCCTCGGTCATCGGCAGACGCAGCACACCGGTGTCCCACCCTAGCAGCCGCATCGCCGCCTTGAGCGGGATCGGGTTCGTCTCGGCGAACAACGCCTTGACCAACGGCATGAGCTCGCGGTGGATCGCCAGCGCATCGCCCCATCGATTTGCCCCCACAAGCCGGCACATCTCGCTGACGCGCTCGGGCAGGAGGTTGCTCACCACGCTCACCACGCCCACACCCCCAACGCTCGCAAACGGCAGCGTCATCGCGTCATCGCCCGACAGCAGCGCCAGCCCCGGCGCACGCACGCAGATTTCCCCGGCTGAATCCGTGCTCCCCGTCGCCTCCTTGATCGCGCGGATATTCGGGTGCTTGGCCAGGCGCGCCACCGTCTCGGGCGTCAACGCCACGCCCGTCCGCCCCGGGATGTTGTAAAGCATCACCGGCAACGCGGCCGCGTCCGCCTGCATCATAAAATGCCGGTATAACCCCTCCTGCGTTGGCTTGCTGTAGTACGGGTTGACCGACAACGCCGCGTCCACACCCGCCCCGGCAGCAAACTCCTGCAACTCGCACGCGTGCTGCGTGCTGTTGCTCCCCGTCCCAGCCACCGCGAGGATCCCCGCCTCGTGCGCCATCGCCGTCCCCTTGCGCACCAACTCGCGATACTCATCCTCACGCAGCGTCGGGCTTTCACCCGTCGTGCCCGCAAAGACCACGCCCGTAACGCCCCCCGCAGCCTGCCGCTTGACCTGCTGGGCCAGGCGTACAAAGTCGATCTCTGACCCGTCGGCAACAAAGGGCGTAACGACCGCCGTGAAGCAGCCGCGGAACTGAACTGGAAGTTTCTGTGCCATAGTGTTGATCTTATCGTCCTGACAACCCACCCAGATGTAATCAAGCTCAGAACCCCCGCGTCGAGGGCAGGGGCATCGGTGGGGTTCGCGCTGTCCTTACCCGATCCAATAACCAGCGTGCAGGGGTGGGGTTACCCGCACAGCACCTCAATCGCAGGCACTCAATAGTACGCGCGCCGCTCTCGGCAGCCGCCCCTCCAGCCGCTGAATCTCCCGGTGCAGCACGCACCGGTAGTGCTTCAGCCGGGCCGCGGGGTCATCGAGCAGCCCGCCGAACGTCCGCGTCAGGTCCTTGTAGATCAACTTCACCGGCACCTCGACAACCCGCAAACGTGCGGCGGCGACCTGGGGCCACAACTGCATCGGGAACGCATACCCACACTCAGTCAACGCGAGCTTCGACAGCGCCGAGACGCGGTGGCTCTTAAACCCGCAGAACGTGTCCGTCAGCGCCGGCTCAAAGCCCAGCCGCTCGTTGATCTCCGCCGTCATCGCCACGTTGATCGCACGCCGATCCGCCGGGGGCGTCGTCTGTGCGTCCATCGTCGCGATATACCGCGAGCCTGAGAGGATGTCCGCCCCACCCACGGCCTGCGCCGCAAAGAACCCCGGCAGCCGGGCCGGCTCGTGCTGCTCGTCGCAGTCCATCGTTACAACCCAGTCATACCCCCGCCCAGCCGCGTACGCGAACGCATCGATCAGCGACCGCCCATACCCCTGGTTGCCCGCGTGCCGGATCACATGCACCGGCAGCCCCGCCAGCAACGCGGGCGTCCGGTCCGTTGACCCGTCGTCGATGACCAGCACGTCGTCGGCATACTCAAGCACGCTGCTAACAACACGCGCCACGTAGCGCTCTTCGTTGTAAACCGGGATGGCAACCAGCGTCCGCATAGGCCAGCACCTGGTGGACGGCAACACAACACGGTCGCACCACCGGGCCATCCCTGGCCAATGAACCGTTCCGACTTTACGCCGGGAATGTGCCGACGGTTCGATGATGATCGATGGGGGTGCACGTTGCAGGCGGGGCAAGGCAATGGGGAATAGGCAATGGGCAATAGGCGCAGAGGTGTGGTCGTCAACAAATGGGCTACTGCGCCGATTGCCTATTGCCCATTCCCTATTGCCTGTCTCCGATTGCCCATTCCCTATTGCCCAGTCCCCCTCCCCCCCTACTTCCTCACAAACACACTCTCCCGCCCAAACCGCACCTTCTTGAGCCCCGCCATCTTGTCCTCCGTGGACCGATAGCCGAAGGTCGCCACCACTGTCGCGTGGTAGCCGATCTCCGTCAGCCCCAGCAGTTTGTTGTACGCTGCGGGATCGAACCCTTCCATCGGGCACGCGTCGATGCCCAGCTGTGCGGCTGTATACAGCCCAAAACCCAGCGCGATATACGCCTGGCTGCGCGTGTACGCCGCCATGCTCCCGCCCGGCAGCATCGCGGGGTTAGAGACGCTCCCGACCATCATGTCGCGGTACCCCTCCAGCTGCGGCGTTATCCCGCCGCCACGCACCTCCGCGATACGCTCGACAAACTTCACCACGTCCTGCTTGCTCACCTCGACCTTGCTCGCCAGCACCACCAAATGGCTTGCATCAACGATCTGCGACTGGTTCCAACTCACCTTCTGCAACTCCGCACGCAACGCCGGGTTGGCGACCGTAACAAACTTCCACGGCTGCAACCCGAAGCTGCTCGGCGCAAGCACCATCGCCTCCTCGATCGCCGACCAGTACGCCGCATCAATCTTCCGGCTGGCGTCAAACCTCTTGACGGCGTATCGCCAGTGCAACTGTGCAAGAAGTTGCTCGGCGGAGGTCAGTTGGTCGGCAGTGCTCGTGGGCATGTCAATCTCCAGTGCAAGGGCCGGGGGCAAGGCCGGCGGTGGCCATATCGATAGTCGTCGAAGCGTAAAAGCATACGGCACCACAAGCCCCCCGGCAATCGGGCAGTGATGCTCTATCCCCCCAGGCCGCCCCCCACCCCGGGCACAAAAAACGCCGCCGCACGGGCAATCCCGCACGGCGGCGCGTGTTGACTTAATCAGAACGGGTCGCCGGTGATCAGCAGCTGGCTGATGATGTTCCCGGCACGGTCAACCTCCACGATCCGACCGTCCTCCTGGCTGATGATCAGCAGGTTGTTGGCCGTCGAGCCAGAGAAGAAGTTGGAGTTGGCCACCGCGTACACGTCGGCAAAGTCCGTCAGCCCCGCGAACGAGGGGTTGAAGAGGTTCGTCGGAGAGGCCGGTTTATAAAAGTTGCTGGTGGTGCCGGCGTTAAAGTCGACCACCGTCGAGAAGATGCCGCGCGAGGCGATCTCCTTGATGAAGATAAAACCGCCGGTCGTCGGGTCGTAGCTCATCCCCTCATACCCCGCGTTGCCGGGGCTGGGCGAGGTGGTGGCGATCACCACGCTCTGTGCGCCCGAGCGGCTCAGCGTGGTGCCCGCGGCATAGGTAAAGCGACTAACGATGCTCGAACGCTCCTCAACAAACGCAAACTGCCCGTTGCCCAAGTACGCGATCCCCTCGGGGTCGTAGAAGGCGGTCCCCTGCGGGCTGGTGCCCGTGGCCAGCGCCATCGAGTCGATCAGGTTGCCCGTGAGGCCCACCTGAGCGATCCCACGCCCGCCGTCGCCGACGATGAAGAGGGTGTTGGTGTCGCGGTTCCAGGTAACGCCCGAGGCCTCGCGGGCCTGCTCCAGGCCCGAGGGCAGGTTGTAACGCCCCACACGCTGATAGTTGGCCAGGTTCACCTGGGCAAGGGCGATCGGGCAAAGGGAAGCGGCAAGAGCAGCGGCGATAATGATATTGCGGGTCATATATTACTTTCTAAGTTAGTTATTATAAAATCAAACTCGGGAGACCGCCCCGGCCGGGGCACCTTGATGAGAAAACAACTGCCGATTACACGCCCAAGGGTCTTCCCCCAAGGGCGCTGGTACCAGCTGGAATCAGCGGGCCGAGCGGCGGTTGCGGCGGACCATGCCCATCGCCCCCAGGGCCAGAAGCGCGGCAGCACCGGGCGTCGGGATCACCCCGGGCGAGCCAACCTCCGTCGGCGTGCCCGTCGAGCTGAACGCGCCGTTGGTGCCAACTACGCTCAGCTGCGAGATCACCGGCAGCGGGAGCGTGGTGCCCCCAATGCCCGCGGCGTTGTCAAAGGTAACGTTCGTCGTCGACGCGCCGAACGCCACGCCCGTAACCCGTGCCCCGGTGCTGTCGAAGATGTTCACCGCGTCGCCGCCGGTGCCCAGGCCAACGCCCGAACCCGTGTAACTGCCGATCAGCAAGCCCGCCGGGGCCGTACCGCCGAACCAGGCGTTGATGAACGCGGCAATCGTGGTAGCAGGGGCCGCCGACTCGATAAAGATCACCGACGCGCCCGCCGGGATGCTTGTGATCCCAGTCAACGCCACCGACGAGCCGAACGAGTTGGTGTTGTCGTCAAACCTCCACCCCGTGATGTTCACCGCCGAGGTGCCTGTGTTGGTGATCTCAAAGAAGTCTGCGGCGTACGGCGCGTTGCCGCTCCCGCTCGGGTGCACCTCCGAGACGATAATCCCACCCGCAGCCACGCCCGAGAGCGCGGCGGCGGAAAGCAGTGCGGCCAGTGAAAATAACGCGGTGTTCAGTCCAGACATGACAACTCCTCCAAATCATAAGAAATTTAATAAACCAGGCACACACCCGGTTTTCTTCAGAGAAATTATATGTCATAGGGTGAAAACGATTTGTTTTCGATCGAACAAGGTTCTGTTCAGATTTGATGAAAACCACGCCGCGGAAGGCAAAAACTAACCATGGTTACTCGCGAGCGAGACCCCCCACAACCCCACTCGTCGCTCATCGCTCACCCCTGACCACTGCCCTACCTCCCGCAGCTCATCTCAAACGAGCGTTGGTTGCTCCCGTCGGGCCCGATGGCAAAGCGGGCCTGCTGCCCGCAGCGCGGGCACCGCGCCAGGTACATTGTCCCATCGGGGTTTTTGTACGCGCGGCTGTAGGCGTTGGCGCACCGGAAGAAAAGCCGAAGAAATGGGCGGGCACCGGGCATACCCCCACCCTGCCCCGTCGCACCCGCACCCGGCGACCCCGGCAGACTAGCCGGCCCCGGCGTGGTGCCCGGCAGGCCAGGGATTTCAACGATGTCTCGGCCTTGGTTCACGCTTCGGATATCGGTTCGGGCATCAGGCCTGGGCTTGCAAAAGATTTGGAATTCTGCTATAAAAGGGTTGTGCCGGGGGTTTGATGGTGCTAAACTAGTGCCCACTAGCCACCGCACGTTGCCAATGATTGCCGGTAGATTCCGATGACCTCCGCCGCCCTGACCATCCTGCCCGACCCACCCCCGCCCGGCACGCCCGTCGGCCTGATCGCCGGGGGGGGCCGCCTGCCCATGATCGTCGCGCAGGGCTTGCGCGACAGCGGGCACCCGATCCACTGCCTCGGCCTGGCCGACCAGTACGACGCCCTCCTGCCCCCAATGTGCGCCAGTTTTCAGCAGGTCGGTCTGCTCCGCGTAGGGAGTTGGGGCCGCAAGCTCCGCACCCTCGGCGTGCACCACGCCATCATGGTCGGGCGCGTCGACAAGGCCAAGTTGATGTTCGACCCGCTCAAACTGGTCAAACACCTGCCCGACCTGACGACCCTTGTCGGGTGGTACAAAGAACTCCGCCACGACCGCCGATCGCACGTCCTCCTCGGGTTCGTTGCACGCCAGCTCGAGCTCTCCGGCGTGCAACTGCTCGACAGCACCACCCCCATCGCCGACACCCTCGGCCATCCGGGCGTCATGACCAGCCGGCAGCCCACCCCGGAAGAGCGGGCCGATTACGAGTTTGCCTGGCCCCTGCTCGGGGAACTGCTCCGCCTGGACATCGGCCAGGCCCTGGCCGTGCGCGACCGCGACGTGATCGCCGTCGAGGGGATCGAGGGGACCGACCGGATGATCGAGCGCGCCGGCGGCCTGAGCCGGCGCAGCGGGTGGACGCTCTGCAAAGGCGCACGCTCGGGCCACGACCGCCGAAGCGACGTGCCGACCATCGGCATCCAGACCGTCGAGAACCTCGCCGCGGCGGGTGGCACCTGCCTGGCCCTAGCCGCGGGCAGCGTCCTCATGCTCGACAAGGTGCAGACGCTCGAAGCCGCCGATCAGCTCGGCGTGGCAATCGTCGGCGTGCCGATGGCAAGGGCGTGAGGGCGGGCAATAGGGAATAGGCAATAGGCAATGGGCAATAGGCGCACAGGCCTAGTCCTGCACCTTTGCCACTCTGCCACTCTGTCACTCTGTCACTTTGCCACTTCACCACACCACCACTCAACACCTCCGCGCCTATTGCCCATTGCCCATTGCCCATTGCCCTCTTCCTACACTTGCCCCATGTCCAAACCCCGGCATATCGGGATCGTTGCCGCCAGCCCAGAAGGCTCCAGCCTCTGCTACCGCGAGGTCAACCGCTGCGCCATCCGCCTCGTCGGCGACACCGGACACCCGCGCATCACCCTGCACAACGAGCCGCTCGAAGACTACCTCAGCGCCGTCGAACGCGACGACTGGCACCACGTCGGCGAGCTCCTCGCACGCTCCGCCTCCGCCTTGCAGGCCTGTGGGGCCGAGTTCTGCATCATGCCCGACAACCTCCTCCAGCACGGCGTGCACATGGCCGAGCCACGCTCACCGATCCCCTGGCTGAACATGGCCGAGCTCGTCGCCCAGCAGGTCGCCGCCGCGGGGCACAAAACCGTCGGGCTTATTGGCACACGCCAGGTCATGTTCGGCTCGACCTACCAAACCCTCCTGGGCATCCGCGGCGTCAAGGTCATCGCACCCGAGGCCGCCGACGCCGAGATGTTCAACGCCATCATCTTCGGCGAACTCGTCCACGGCGAGGTAACCGCCGCCAGCCAGACCAAGTGGGTCCAGGCGATCGGCCGCCTGCAGGCCCGCGGCGCCGACGGCGTCATCCTCGGGTGCACCGAGGCCCCCCTGCTCATCGGCGCCGCACAAAGCCCCCTGCCCGTCTACGACTCGACCGCCATCCTCGCCGAGGCCGCCGCCAGGCACGCCCTCCGCCTCTAACGCTCCTACCCCCGCATCGACGGGAGTTTGCGCAAAAACGGCGAACCCCAAGGGTCTATATGGTCGATAACAACACCGCGCCACTTTGGGCAAGGTGCTTCGGTTGCGCCTGTGCCTGATCGGGTCGATGGGTGGCTTTGGAGGCAAGTGTCTGGAGATGTCCGCCGCGCCGCAAAAACCTGCCCCAGCAGGGGCCCAAGCCCCCAAGGGTGCTGCTGCGCAGCCCGAGGCCCCGGCACAGCCCGCCGCTACGCCCGCCCCCGCGACGAGCCAACAAGCCCCGCGCCGGCCGCGCGTGGATTGGAAGAGCGTTTGGCCGATCCCCTTAGCGATCGGTTCCGTCGCGCTGCTCGGTGCGGGGATCGTGATCGGGATTAAGCGGATGCCGACGCACGACCCGGAGTTACCCCTTGCCCGCACGCGTGCGCAGGTGGGCAGCGAGGATTACGTCAGCGCGCTGGGGACGCTCAACGCCGAGCTGCTCCCGCTGCTGAACACCGACCGCCTGAGCACCGAGCAGCAGCGTGAGTTTTACCAGTTGCGTGGGCGGAGCCTGATGTTCGGGCAGGAGAAACTGGGGGTTTCCGAGCCTGAGAACTACCGCGGGATCATCGAGGCGTTCGATGCTGGGCGTCGGCTTGGGCTTGTTCTTGAGCCGACGGACACCGCCGGGCTTGTCCAGGCGCACCTGGCGCTGGGGCAGACGGACAAGGCCGTGGCTCTGACCCGTTCGCTGGCCGGGCAGGATGAAGCCCGTCGGCTGCGGCTCTACCGGCAGATCGTCGAAGAGACGCTCAGAGGGGGCGAGCAGCGGGGTGCCCAGAAGGACCCCAATATGGGCATCGCCCTGGAACTGCTGGCCGAGTTGCTCGAGATGCCCGACCTGCCCCTGAAGGACCGGGCCTGGGTGGTGGCCCGGCAGGCGGAGTTGCGCCTGGCCGGGGGGTTTGCCGACGAGGCCGCCGTGCGCCTGCTGCGCGATGTCAACAAGTTTGACGCCCTGGACAAAGAATCCAAGGCCGAGCTGCTCTTCCTGCTCGGCAAGAGTTATTCCCTCGCCGGGATGCCGGCCGAGGCGGTGCAGTACCTTCTCGCGGCCGAGCGCGACCTGCCGGGCTTTGACGAGCGCCGGGCCGAGTCGGGCGTCCTGCGTGCCCAGGCCCAGCAAGGTTGGGGCCAGAACGAGGACGCCCGTGAACTCTTCGAGGCCGTCGCCAAGGGGTTTGCCGAGTCACCCTGGCAGGTCCCCGCGCTGCTGGGGCTAGCCGAGACGCACGGTGCGCTGGGGGATTCCAAGTCGAGCCTGGAGGCCTTCCGCGAGGTGATCGCCGCGGTCGGCACTCGCAAGAGTGAGGGGAAAGATACCGGGGGCATCACCTACGAACTCATCGGCGAGCGATTGCTTGATCGCAGCCAGGACAAACATTTGCAAGGCTCGCCCAATGAGGCGCTCGCCTACGCCCTAGCCGCGCAGGACGCGTACCGCGCTGCCGGCAGCGTGCCCGCGGCCGTGCACCTGGCTCTGGCTCTTGCCAACCGGGGCAGCGCCGAGAAGATCATCAAGGAAGCGGGCCTGACGGGGGCCGCCCGCCCCGACTGGAGCGCGATCTCACCGGTTACCGCGACCGAGGCCAAGGGCTTCCTCATCGACGCGGGTGAGAACTACCGCCAGCACTCGCGCCTGATCACCTCGGCTGACTATGACGCGATGATGGAGAGCCTCTGGAACGCGGGCGAATCGTTCGACCGCGCCGGCGACGCCGAGGGGGCGATCGAGTCGTTCAGCACCTTCCTGCAAGGCGCCCGGGCCGACTACCCCAAACGCAGCGAGGGGGTCTTCCGCCTCGGGCAGGTCTACGAGAGCCAAGGCACCTACAACATCGCGGCGGGCCTCTACGAGCAACTCATCGCCCAGCGCGACAACCCGCAGGGGTTTGCAGGCGTCTGGGCCGACAGGTCGATCGTTCCCCTGGCCCGTTGCCTCATCAACGACACCGGTGCCGGGCCAGAATCTGCGGCCAACCCAGAAGCCAACCCAGAAGCCAAGCCAGTAGCCAACCCAGAAGCCAAATTGGGCGAAGTGGCCCCGGGGGCTAAGGAGGGGGAGGCCAAGGTTGAGGCGGGAGTCGAGGCTAGCAAGCGTGGGGCGCGCAACCAGGAGCGCGCTATCGAACTGCTGACGACCGTCATCGACGGCGGCCGGCTGCTCGAGCCGGAGGCGGAGGAATACCTTCAGGCGCTGGCCGAGCTGGGCGAACTGCACTACCGGCGTGGTGAGTACGCGCAGGCGATCGCCCGCCTGCGCGACGCGGTTCGCCGGGACCCGGATTCCGCACGCGCCGCGACGCTGCGCTACAAGATGGCCGACGCGCACCGCCTCAGCGCCGTAACGCTCGGCGAGGAGGCCAACGACGAGCCGCTGGTCGACCGGCGTGCCCGTGCCGCCGAGCGGCTAGAGCACCTGCGCGAGGCCGAGCAGCTCTACCGAACCGTCGCGGCCGACCTGGGTCGCAAGCCCTCAGGACGCCTGAGCAAGATGGAGCAGTTGATCCGCCGGAACGCGGTCTTTTATGCTGCCGATTGTGTATATATGGCCGGGAACTTTGCCGAGGCCGTCCGGCAATACCTGGCCGCCCGCGACCAATACCCGACGGACCCCGCGAGCATGATGGGCCTGGTGCAGACCGTCAGCTCGCTGGTGAAACTCCAACGCTGGGACGAGGCCCAGGCCGTGCACGAGCGGGCCAAGGCGCTGCTGGCCTCGATGCCCGACTCGGTCTGGAACGAACCCGACCGCCTGCTGCCGATGGAACGCCGGCACTGGGAGGCGTGGCTGGAAAGCCGCCTGCAACTGGAGCAGCACACCCGCGCCAAGAGCCAGCCCGATACCACGGCTGCGGTCCCAACGCCTTAACGTCCCCACCAAGCGGGTACCCCGGACCTCCGGGCCGGGCTTCGACCAACGGGTACCCCGGACCTCCGGGCCGGGCGTCTTGCCCTTCTGTTGTCGCCACGCCATACAGATTGCCGATGAAGCCCGGCGTGGCGAGCGATCAGATGAAAACCAACCCCACCCCTGCCCCTCCCCTCGGGGGAGGGGTTCTGAGGTTGCAGCTGGGGCCACAACTCCGCTGCTTTGCGCAACCGGGCGGCCCTACTGACCGATTCAGGAGGTCGGCGATATGAACGACCAGAGCGGGACGCTGGACTTTTCGGGTGGGCCGTACGCCGAGCCGGCCAACTGGCTGCCCAGGTTGCACAAGCTCGTGGGCGAGCAGTTGCTGCTGGCGCAGCGTCTGCTCTCGCACGCCGACGACCTGGACGCCTCGGCTGCGGAGGCCGACGACGAGCGTCTGGAGGACGTGCTGGAGCAGCGCGAGGCCGTGATACGGGAGATGCTGGTCATAGGCGAGGATTTGCGCCCGCTGCTGGAGCGTTTTACGCAGTTGGCCACGGGTTTGCGCACGACCGAGCAGCAGGTGGTGCAGGAGCGTGTGCTGGAACTGGACACGCTGCTGGAGCAGGTCGCCCAGCGGGACGGGGGCGTGCAGCGGAGGCTGGAAGGCCGCCGGGGGCAGATCGCCCGTGCGCTGGCGGGTGTGCAGACGGCGCGTAGCGCGGCGTCGGCGTACGGGGGTTCGGGTTTATCGGCCGCCCCGCAGGCGCGCGATCTGGAAGTGTAAGTTTCACGGTGTGATGGATCGGGGCCGGCAGGCCTTGGACAGAGGCACGAAGCGATGCAGACCGACGCCGTCGAGGCCCAACCCGGTGCCAGTGCAGATGCCGGGGTCGGGCAGGGGATGTCAGGCCCTGAACTCGTGCGTCTGATGGGTGCGTTCAACGACGTAACAACGCGCCTGACGCGCACGCACGAGGCGTTGCAGGCGGAGGTTACCAAACTGCGCGGCGAACTGCGCGAGGCGCACGGGCAGGTCGAGCGGAGCAAGCACCTGGCGCTGCTCGGCGAGATGGCCGCGGGGATCGCCCATGAAGTGCGCAACCCGCTGGGGTCGATCCTGCTTTATGCGCGGATGTTGCAGCAGGACCTGGGTGGGCAGCCCGAGCAGCGGTTGATTGCCGACAAGATCGCCGGGAGCGTGCAGAAACTCGAGCATGTGGTTGGGGACGTGCTGGCGTTCTCGCGTGAGGCGCCGTGCCGGCCTTTGGCGGTGGGGGCCGATGAGTTGGTGTCGGCGGCGTTGTCGGCTGCGCGCGGGGATGGGCCTGAGTGGATGGGTGTGCGTGTGGTGGTGGACGTGCCGGGGGATTTGACGCTGCTGGCTGAGCCTGAGCAGAGCCAGCGTGCGTTGGTCAACATTTTGCGCAACGCGGCGGAGATCATGCACGAGTGTGGCACGCGTGGGCGCGAGCGGCTGATCGAGGTCGGGGCGTCGCGGGCCTCGCTGCTGGGGGCTGATGGGAAGCCGAGGGAGATGGTGGCGATCTGCGTCAAGGACTTTGGCCCTGGGCTGCCGGCTGAGAGTGCGGGGAGGTTATTTACGCCGTTTTTTACGACCAAGCGGGCGGGTACGGGGCTTGGGCTGGCGATTGTGCACCGGATCATGGACTCGCACGGGGGGCGTGTGGTGGTGCGGAGTTGGCAGGAGGGGGATGTGGCCGGGGGTGCGGTTGCGGAGTTGCTGTGGCCTGCGGGTGGGTGAATGTGGGGGGCTTGACCTTGGGCGGTGGGTTGCGGACGATTGGTGTTCAGCCGGAGAGGTGGCCGAGCGGCTGAAGGCGGCGGTTTGCTAAACCGTTATACGTGGTATTTCCGCGTATCGGGGGTTCGAATCCCCCCCTCTCCGCTTTCTGTGTCCGCCGGCCCTGTGGGCTTGCGGGCGAGCGTGTTGGTGGCTTGGGCATGGCGGGGTGCCTGGGCGACAATCTGAAGGTACGGGGCGGTAACTCAATTGGTAGAGTGCCAGCTTTGCAAGCTGGAAGTTGAGAGTTCGAGTCTCTTCCGCTCCATTTTGGAAAGAGTTTTACTCCAGAGGCCCAGAGAGCCCAGAGGGGGAATTACTCAGAGGACGGAGGGGCAGAGGGGTAGAGGAAGAGTGGAAGAGTGGCAGAGTGGCGAAGTGGCGAAGTTTTTTTTGTGGGTGGCTTTGGTGGTAGCGTGCATCACCCTGGCATTTGCTTGGCGTTGCTTCGCTGACCTCCGCGAACCTCTTTTGCACGGGGGTTGTGTGAGCCAACCCCACCCCTGCCCCTCCCCTCGGGGGAGGGGTTGAATACAAGAAATATCCGTGATTTGGATTAGCTCTTGCGAGGTTGGTGGTGGGTTGGCGCGAGGACCCAGAGGTAGTAGCCGAGTGTGGCTTGGGGGCGGGGTGTGCCCTCGGCGTTGTAGATGGCTTGGACTTGCCAGCCTGCTTTGGTGATGAGGGTGCGCCACTGGGCGTGGGAGTAGGTGCGGAGGGTGTAGGTGCTGTCGACTTGTTTTTCTTGCCCGCTGGTATTGATGAGCATGGTGCTGATGACCTGCTCGGTGCGTGAGCGGCCGAGGTGGGGTGGGGGGAGGTACTGGACGACTTGCTTGACGCGGATGTTGCCGGTTGGGGTTTGGCGTTTGCCGGTCCAGACGTCCTCGCTGGGCTGGGCGAGGGCAGGCTGGGCGGTCTCGATGCCGACGATGTAGATGCCGTGGGGGTGGAGCGCTCGGCGTGTGCAGGAGAGGTGGGCGAGCATCTGCCGATCGGTCATCAGGTGGCGGATGGAGTTGATGGTGCAGAAGGCAACGTCGGCGGGGGCGTCGAGGCTGAAGCGGGTCATGTCGCCGACGAGGAACTGAAGGTGCTGGCGGGCGCGGGGGGGCAGGAGTGCTGCGCGGGCGCGGGCGTAGGCGATCATGTTGGCGGAGAGGTCCAGGCCGGTGGCTGTGTGCCCTTTGCGGGCGAGGTGGAGGAGGAAGCGTCCGGTGCCGGAGGCGGGTTCGAGGAAGTGGATGGGTTTGGTGGAGAGGATGCGGGGGAGGTGTGCGCGGGCGAGTGAGAGGAGGGTGTCGGCTTCATCGGCGGTGCCGGGGGCGTGGAGGACGTCGTAGATGAGTGGGTCGGCGTAGAAGTCGTCGCGGTGGGTGGTATGCATTGGGGAGGTGTTGGAAAGAAATTTTACTCCAGAGGCCCAGAGAGCCCAGAGGGGGAATCACTCAGAGGACGGGGGAGCAGAGGGGGCAGATGCAGAGTGGCAGAGTGGCATAGTGGCATAGTTTGTTTGTGGGTGGATTTGGTGGCCGCAAGCAAGACCCCCTGCTTGACTCTGCGTTTCTCCGCCAGCTGCCGCTGCCTTCGCGAATATCTTGAACTGGGGGGTATCGAAGATGCAAACCCCACCCCTGCCCCTCCCCTCGGGGGAGGGGTTTAAAATTTAGTTTTCGCCGTCGCTCATGGCGGATTTGAGGACGTGTTCTTGGACGTACATGGGGACGGCGGCGGCTACGCCGAGGGCGATGGCGTCGCTGGGGCGGCTGTCGACTTTGATGGCGCGGCCGTCGGCGGTTTTGATGGAGAGTTCGGCGTAGAAGGTGCCCTCGGAGAGGTCGGTGATGGCGATGCTTTCGAGCCTGCCGCCGAGGGCTTTGAGGAGGTTGAAGAGGAGGTCGTGCGTCTGCGGCCTGCGGACGGGTGTGCCCTTGAGGGCGCGCTCGATGGCGTAGGCCTCGGGCAGGCCGATGACGATGGGGAAACTGCGACCACCCTCGACTTGCGAGAGTGCGGGGCCGCCGGGGGAGTCGGTGGTGGCGTTGGCGTCGGTTTCGGGGACCTCGGCGACCTCGCGGAGCTCGACGAGGGGGTAGTCGTTGAGTTCGCGGATGAGGATGCGGGAGAGTTCCATGCGCACGGCCATGACTTGATGCCTCCGCCACGGTCTGCCCGTGGCCTGTTGGCCCGGTGTTTGGGCCAAGAACCCGCCGGGGGACGGCCCGGGTGGATCAGGTGAGCGTAGAGGGGATAGGTGCGCGGGGGAAGGTGGCGTGTGGGGTTGCGAGGATGCTGGAAGCCTGCAACACCTGTGTGCACGTTGGAGGCCTGGAGCACCTTTGCTCTCAGGCTGGAACGAGGGGGCGGCGGTTCATCTTGATCTGGCCGGCGACGATGGTGGTGATGGCTCGGCCGACGACTTTTCGGCCGAGGAAGGGGGTATTTTTGCTCTGGCCGACGAGGTCGGCGTCGGTGATGGTCCACTGTTCGTTGGGGTCGATGATGGTGACGTCGGCGGGTCCGCCGACGGTGAGTTGGCCGAGGCCGAGGTGGTCGAGGTTGCACAGGCGTGCGGGCTGGAGCGTGAGCATGTCGATGAGGCGTGGCCAGTTGACGACGCCGTCGGCGATGAGGGCCTGGATGTAGAGTGCGAGTGCGGTTTCGAGGCCGACGATGCCGAAGGTCGCGGCGTCGAAGGGGAGGAGTTTGCTCTCGTGGGTGTGGGGAGCGTGGTCGGTGGCCAGGACGGTGATGGTGCCGTCGGCGATGGCGTGTTTGATGGCATCGATGTCGGATTGTTCACGTAGGGGGGGGTTCATTTTGTAGCGTGTGTCGTAGCCACTGGTGTCGATGTTGTCGCAGGTGAGCAGGAGGTGGTGTGGCGTGGCCTCGGCGGTTGCGGGGAGGGCAGCTTTGCGGGCGGCGCGGATGATGGGGATGCTGCCGCCGCTGGAGAGGTGCTGGACGTGGTATCGGCAGTTGATGGCGGCGTTGAGTCGGAGGTCGCGGTCGATGATGATTTCCTCGGCGGCGCGGGGCCAGCCGGCGAGGCCGAGTTTGGTGCTCAGGGTGCCGGCGTGCATGACGCCGGCGTTGCTGAGCTGGTGGTCTTGGCAGTGCTGCATGAAGGCCTTGCCGGTGGTGGCGACGGTGGCCAGTACGCGCTGCATCATGGCGGCGGAGGAGACGCAGTCGCCATCGTCGGAGAAGGCGCAGGCGCCGGCGCGGTGCATGAGCTCGATCTCGGCGAGTTCCTCGCCCTTTCGGCCGCGTGTGGCTGCGCCGACGGGGTAGACGCGGCATGCGCCGGTCTGGCGTGCGCGGTCGAGGACCGAGCGCATCATCACGTCGTTGTCGAGGCAGGGTGTGGTGTTGGGCATGCAGCAGAGGGTGGTGAAGCCCCCGGCGACGCCGGCGCGGGTGCCGGTGGCGATGGTCTCGGCGCGCTCGTTGCCCGGCTCGCGGAGATGAACGTGCGGGTCGATGAGGCCGGGGGTGGCGTAGCAGCCCGTGGCGTCGATGACGTGGACGCCGGGGGTGCGGGGGAGTTTTTTGCCGATGGCGGCGATGGTGCCGTGGCGGATGGCGATGTCGGCGTGCTTGTTGAGTTTGGAGGCGGGGTCGATGACGTGGGCGCCGGTGATGAGGATGTCGGCGGGTTGCGTGGGTGTGGTGTGGAAGAGGCGGGCGGGGACGCCCGCCCCACCGCGGGAGAGGCGGGCGGGGACGCCCGCCCCACCGTGTAGGGTGAAGATGTCGGCGTCTGGCGTGGGTGTGGTGTGGGCGGCGGCTTTGGTGTGTGTGGGCATCGCCGGGAGGGTACCTGGGGTGCGGGGGTGGAGCGGGCGGGTTTGGAGGCTCAGCCGAGCTCGACGGACCAGTAGGCGTGGTCGAGGAACTGCTTCCAGCTGGCGTAGCGATCCTGGCCCATGCGGACGGCGATGAGGGGGTTGCGTTTGGGCATGGTGGGCTTGCGGATCATGGCCATTCGTGCGCCCTCGGGTGTGCGGCCACCTTTGCGGGCGTTGCAGGCGATGCAGGCGCAGACGAGGTTTTGCCAAGAGTCGCCGCCGCCCATGGAGCGGGGGAGGACGTGGTCGATGGAGAGTTCGCTGGTGGGGAAGTGCTTGCCGCAGTACTGGCACTGGTTGCGGTCGCGGGCGAAGAGGTTTCGGCGGTTGAGTTTGACCTGCGGTGCGGGGAGGCGGTCGTAGCCGAGGAGGCGGATGACGCGGGGAACGGCAACGTGGAAGCGGACGGTGCGGACCCAGTCGTGCCGCTCGTGCTCGAAGCGTTGCTGATACTCGGCTAGGTCGGCCCAGCTGCGGAAGTCGTAGCCGACGTAATGCCCGCTCTCGACCTGGATGACCTCGGCGAGATCGGACCAGAGCATGGTAAAGGCCCGGCGTGCGCTGACGACGCGGAGAGCGAGGTAGAGTTTGTTCAGGACGAGGACCTTGGCGTCTAAGGCGGCTGGGCCGATGACGGAGGCTGTGGGGCCGTGGGCGAGGAGTGCGTCGGTGGAGTCATCGCAGGGGTCGTCCGGGTGGTGGAACCCTTGTGTGCGATCATCCGGGTTGGGTTGGTGTTGGTTTCCCATGCCCATGCCTTGCCGATCGGAGTGGAGTGTACGCCGGGTGTTGGGTGTTGGGGGTTGGGGGTTGGGGGTGGGGGTGGGTGGGGCGTTGGGGTTATCAGAACCTTTGTACGGGCTGGGTGGGTGGTGGGCTTGGGTGGGCCCGTGTGGGGCTAGCCGGGGGTGAACCGCCGAGTGTGGGTGCCCGATGAGCGTGTTGTGCGCCGTCGGTGATGGTGGGGCCGGAGGGTTGTGATGCAGTTACACGACATTCTCAAGGCGGCGATGGAGGCTGGGGCCTCGGACGTGCACTTGGTAACGGGGCACCAGCCGGCGGTGCGTGTGCACACGGAGATGGCGCTTTTGGAGATGCCGGTGTTGGGGCCGGAGGTGATGAAGACGTTTTTGGAGGCGATGGCCCCTCGTGGTGCACAGGAGCGTTTCAACCAGCACATGGACGCGGATTTTTCGTACGCCGCGGCTGGGCTGGGGCGGTATCGTGTCAATGCGCACATGCAGCGTGGGCAGTTGGCGTTTGCGATGCGATTGATCAAGACGAAGGTGCCGGCGTTGGAGGTGCTGAACCTGCCGGAGGTGATCGGGCGGCTGACGTACCTGCCGCGTGGTCTGGTGCTTGTTACGGGGGACACCGGTTCGGGCAAGAGCACGACGCTGGCGGCGATGATCGAGTCGATGAACGCGCGGTACAACAAGCACATCATCACGCTGGAGGACCCGGTGGAGTATGTCTTTAGCAGCAACCGCTCGCTGCTGGAGCAGCGTGAGCTGGGGCTGGACATGCCGAGTTTTAGCAGTGCGCTCAGGCACGCGTTGCGTCAGGACCCGGACATCATCCTGGTCGGTGAGATGCGCGACCTGGAGACGACGCAGCTGGCGATCACCGCTGCCGAGACGGGGCACCTGGTGCTCAGCACGCTGCACACCAGCAGCGCGGCACAGACGGTCGAGCGCATCATCGACATGTACCCGGCGAACCAGCAGAACCAGATCCGCGCGATGCTGGCCAACACGCTGCAGGCGGTGGTGAGCCAGACGCTCATCAGCCGGGTGGATAAGCCCGGGATGGTGCCGGCGGTGGAGGTGCTCTTATGCACGCCGGCGGTGCGGAACCTGATCCGCGAGGCGCGTGCGTTTGAGATTCCCAACGTCATCGAGACGAGCCGGGCGTTGGGTATGACGACGCTGGACAGGTCGATCGCGGAGTTGTACTTCAACGGGATGATTAGCCGGGAGGACGCGATCGGCTCGGCTGCGCTGCCGGAGAAGCTCGAACGGCAGCTGGCGGCGTAAACGCCCCCACCTGCACCCTGCACGTAAACCCAGAGAGTTTCACCCATGCCCAGCTACAAGTTCCAGGTTACCACCAGCGCAGGCCAGGCGCATGCGGGCGTGCTCACGGCGGACTCGGCGGGGGCGGCGGCGGCGGTCCTGCGTAAGCAAGGCTCGCACGTTGTCTCTATCCAGGTTGTTGGTGCCGAGGAGGGCGGGGGCCTGATGGTCAGGCTCAAGGAAATCAACAGCGGCAGGCCCAAGCAGAAGCATGTGCTCGACTTTACGACCCAGTTGGCAGTGATGATGCGGGCGGGCATCAACCTGCGCTTGGCACTGGAGGGGATCGCCGAGCAGACCACGCACGTGGGGTTCAAGAGGGTGCTGCTGCAGGTCAAGGGTGATGTCGAGAGCGGCAAGCAGTTCAGCGAGGCTTTGTCGCGGCACCCGAGGCTCTTCGGGCCGTTGTACATCAACATGGTGCGTGCGTCGGAGATGTCCGGCTCGTTCTCGGCGATGCTCGACCGGATCGCCGAGTACATTGGGCAGGAGATTGACACGCGGAAGATGGTCGTCGGCGCGGCGATCTATCCGGGGATCATCGGGACGATGGCCGTGGGGGTGACGATCTTTTTGCTCACGTTTGTGCTGCCCCGGTTCCATGGGGTGTTCAAGGGCAAGGAGCACATCCTGCCGTGGGCGACGAAGTTTTTGATGGACTTGTCGGGCTTCATGGTGGCGTACTGGTACGTGGTGCTGGGCGTGGCGGTGCTGCTGGTTGGTGGGGTGTATGCCTTTAGCAGGACGCGGGTGGGGCGCGAGATTTTCGACAAGGCGAAGTTGACGGTGCCGATCTTGCGGATGATGTTCCGGTCGCTGTACATCAACCGGTCGCTCAAGACGATGGGCCAGTTGGTCAACGCCGGCGTGCCGATGCTCGACACGCTGGCGATCACGGGGGATGTGTCGGGGAACGTCTACTACCGGCGGATGTGGGAGGGGACGTACGAGGCCGTCAAGACGGGCAAAAGGATCAACCAGAACCTGCAGCGGACCGGGCTGCTGCCGGTGAGCGTGGTGCAGATGATCTCGGCCGGTGAGGAGTCGGGTAAGCTCGGCGAGGTGCTCGACGAGGTCAGCGCGTACTACGCCAAGCAGCTCAAGGACCAGATAAAGGCCGTAACAAGCATGATCGAGCCGCTGATGATCGTGGTTATGGGCGTTGTTGTTGGGTTTATCGCGATGGCGATCATCCTGCCGATTTTCAAGATGTCGCAGGTGGTCAAATAAGTTGCACGGGTGTGCGGTGAATCGGATGCTCTTGCTGTATCGCAGCGTATGAGTGGGCCGGCCAGGGTGTGCCCGGGCGGCCCGGGAAGGATCGGAGCCTTGATCTGCCAGGGGAACAAGCTGAGCGTCCCTTTGACCGCGTGCGTGCGTGCACGGCGGGGGCGTGTGCGAGGTGGCTTTACGCTCATCGAGTGCGTGCTGGCGATGGTGATCTTGGGTGTGGGGATCATGGCCGTGGTCGAGGCGCAGGCCTATTTCATGCGGGCGAACGATTTTTCATCCGGGGGGGCGACGGCGGGGTACCTGGCCGGTGAGGTCCGCGAGAAAATGCGCGGGCTGCCCAAGCACGACCCGGTCGAGGGGCTGTACCTGGACGGGGCAAACCTCGTTGGGTGGGGTGGTGAGCCTGGCGAGGGCGGGGTGGTGGACTTTGACGATGTCGATGACTTTGACGGGAAGGTCTTCGGCGGCGGGCAGGCCGGGGCACTGCCGGGGCCGGTCGATGCGCGCGGGCGCGTGATCAACCAGGTGGACTTCAACGGCGTTGTCGAGCAGGAGTCGGGCAGCCCTGTGCCGATGCGGGGCTGGCGGCAGCAGGTTGCCGTCGTCAAGGTCGAGCCGACGGACTACTCGACCGTGCGGGCGAACAACTACCAGCACCTGACAACGGCCCCGCGCCTGGGCGTGGCGGAGTTTGCCCTGCGTGTAACGGTAACGGTTACGTACCAAGGCCCGCTGGACAACTCGCCACGCACGATGGCGACGCTGAGCTGGGTGGTGCCGTAGGGAGAGCAGAGCAGGGGTTGGAGGATGTGCAGGAAGCGGAACTGAGCAAACCATGGATCGTCAACGGATGACAGGTTGTGCAGAGCCCAAGGCCCAGTCGCGCAGCGCTCGGGTGGGCTGGATCACCCGGCGTGGCGTTGTGGCGATCGTGGCGATGATGTTCTTGGTGCTCTTTGTTACCCTCTCGGTGGCGATGGCGGTGGCGAGCAAGGGGAACCTGCGGACGGCCGAGACGCACATCCAGGTGCTGCGCGCCACGGCCGCGGCGGAGACGGGCCTGGAGATCGGCGTCGCCCGCCTTCGTGCCGCGGCAGGGCGGTTTGTCGTTGCACGCAGCACGATGGACGGCGCGTTCGTGCAGCGCTTGTGGGGCGGGGGGATCGAGAGCGGCGACGGGCGCGTGGTCCGGCTGGACCCGGTCGGTTATTCTGAGTCGGTGCTGCCGGCCGGGATCGCACAGGCGTTGCGCAACAACTTTGCCGCCGACTCCAACACGCTGGTCTTTGGCTCCTCCGTCAGCACGCCGAGCATCAGCGGGTCCCCGGCGGGGGTTGATTCGTCTGTCTTTGGCAAAGCCAACTGGCTCATCACGCCGATCACGGCATTTGATGCCGCGGCCAGCGATACCAGCGCCCACCCCGCGGCGTACCAGATCACGTATGCACCGCTGGCCAACGGGACGGACATCCGCGTGGTTGTTACCGGGTATGCCGGGGTGAACGCCACGGGTGGTACGTATGCCTCCGGCTCATCGGGGCTGGATAATCCTGTTACGCGGATCGTGCAACGCGACGTTCGGCTAACCAAGCGGCACCGGCACGCGATTGTCAGCCCCACCCGCGTGCTGGTGGGCAAGAACGTGAGTGTTACCGGCTCGATCGGTGCGGCGTATACAGCCGTGGACAAGCCCAACGGGGACCCGCTGCAGATCAAGTCGGATTTTTACGGGCTCAACGCGGACCTGGACCGGAAGCTTGACGACTTTTTTGCTGGCGTTCGGCAGCACGACGTTGATGGGGACCAACGCCTGCGCGTCAACCACGCCGGCGAGAGCGCTGGCCTGCCCCCGGCCAGCGGGGACTACAACGGCGACGGCACGCCGGACAACGCCTTTGCCGATGTTACTGGTGATGGGTACGTCGATGATTTTGACATCTTCCTCAAGCACTACGACGGCAACAACGACGGGAAGATCGTGCTCTCGGCGGCCCTGACCGTCGGCACGCCCAACGAGGGGAAGGCCGTCGAGTTTACAGACGACGACGACCTGGCGCGCCTGATCGACGGGAACAACCCCGACCGCAACAACAACAAGGTCTATGGGTGGCAGGACACCGACCGCAACGGGAAGTGGGACAGCGGCGAGAACCTCAACGACTACGACGCGATCACCACCACCTATCCCGACCGCGTGCTGGGGTGGCGCGACGGGGCGATCGACCGTAAGGATGCGTACGCCAAGGTCAAGGGGCAACTGCTCTTGAGGGCGAGCCGCTCGGCGTGGGAGGCTGCACGTGGTGGGACGTACCAGCGCGTTACCGAAAGCTCGGTCAACCCCGGGCGGGGTACGTCGCCCACGGTGTTCAACGCCGACAACGGGCAGGTGCCCGACCTGGACGTGGCCGATGTTGCCAACGCGGTCGACACGCTTGCAAACCTGGCCGACGGGCAGAGCCTTGACAACCAGGCCGCGATTCAGTTGGGTGTCGCGTCGTCAGAGATGGCGACTTATACAGAGGCCAAGACAGACGCGACCAAGCCGAGGTTCTTCCGTGCCACGATGAACAACGCCGCGGCCAAGGCCCTGACGGGGCAGAACCTCTACGAGAAGGCCCCGTTCAACAGCCCGAGTTTCACCGACTGGTACTACCGCCCGCGCTACGAGAATATGGTCTTTAAGAACGTGCAGATACCCGCGGGCAACAACGGCTTGTTCGTCAACTGCACGTTCGTCGGCGTTACGCAGGTGCGCACCAACACGCAGAACACGCACACCAACTGGTCTATCTACGGCAAGATGGTCTGGGACAACACGCTGGCACGCCCCGTCCTGGCGACGCAGGCGCTGGACAAGTCTGACTTTGTACGCTATACCACCGGGCTGGTCCCCGACGGGCCGATCAACTACACCGACTTCCCCGACCCGCCGGTTATTGACGGGGTAACCCGCACAGGCGCGGCACGCAACACCAAGCTCTACTCCAACAACCTGCGTATGCACAACTGCCTGTTTGTCGGGTCGATCGTTTCTGACACGCCGCAGGTCTTCAACCCGGTGCGCAACAAGATTCAGTTCACCGGCTCGACGCGCTTTGCCAAGGAGCACCCGACGTCGCCGGAGGACGTGGCCCTCAACCCCGACAGCACCGACGTGCCCGAGATCCAGAAGAGCAGCATGATGCTGCCGCAGTATTCGGTAGAGATCGGGCAGTTCAACAGCCCGACGGACACTTACACCGGCGGCCCGACGCCACAGTCGGTCACGCTCTCGGGCACGATCATTGCCGGGGTTCTCGACGCGCGCGGCAACACCGATATCCAGGGGACGCTGCTGATGACCTTCAAGCCGACTCTGGGGCAGGCACCGCTGGAGTACAACGGGACGCCCGTCGGGAACCCGGCCAACTTCAACGTCTCGCTGGGGTACTTCGGCCCCAGCGACGGCGACGCCGAGTCGTACGACCCGGCCACACTGCCGACCGTCGGCGGGCGGAAGATCGTTGGCTACGACACCGACGGCGACGGCCTTGCCGACGTCAAATACGACATGGCCCAGCCCATCGGGTCCACCGCCATCCCCTTCTACGGCTACGGGCGTCTGAACGTCGTCTGGAACCCAGCCCTGCCGATGCCCGACGGGATCATGCTCCCCGTCTCGGTCGTGCTCGTCGAGAACTCCTACCGCGAGGGGAGGCCGTGGTGAAACTCACAGATGGCACAAGGCCGGTGCGGGCACGCCGGGGGATGAGCATCATAGAGGTGCTGCTCGCGCTGACCATCAGCGCGGTCCTGCTCACCGCGGCCCTGGTTGCGCTGGACGTGATGTTCAAGCGGTATACCGTCATCGGCGACTCTGCCAGCAGCAACGTGCTGGCACGCACCGTCATGCACCGGATGCTGGCGATGATCCGCACGGGGCAGGAGTTTGGCCCATACCCGGCTGACCCGCTGGACCCGGATCAGAACCCGAGCGACTCAGACCGCCTGGAGTTCATCTCCGCCGGCGTGCGCGGGCCGGGGGCGTATGAGATCACGACCATCGAGCTGCGACCGGCCGAGGCCGTGGTCATTGAGGGTGAGACCATCCAGCTGCGTGGCCCCAATGTGCTGTGGATGACCGTCCTGACCCGTGCAGGAAACACCACCACCGCGACGAACACCTTTCCGCTCCTGGACGGAGTTGCCGCGTGCAACTTCAACCTCGACTTTGCCCCCGGGCCGCGCCTGGTGCGCGCGACGATCGACCTGACCGTGCTGCCGCAGGGCGGCGCGACGCAGCGCGAGATCGAGGGTGGCACGTTCAGCTCCGAAACAGCCGGAGGGGGCGTTAACGAGGAGATATCAACCACATCGGCCAAGCAGACGATCCGGCTCATCGCCTCTACCGGCCCGCGCGGGCAGGATGAGTGAACATTTGTCGCATCTAACCCCTCCCCCGAGGGGAGGGGCAGGGGTGGGGTTGATTCTGTTTACAGGCTTACAGCAAGCAAGTGCCTGCCAGACGTACCCGGTTAGCCCCCCGGCTCAATCCTCCGGCACATGCTGGCCGGTAACAACCCGCCGGAAGGCCTCACGCAGGCGCTTGGTAACAGGCCCCTCCGCCCCGGTGCCGATCTTGCTGTCATCGATCTGCGAGACGGCGATGATCTCGGCAGCCGTGCCCGTCAGGAAGACCTCGTCGGCACCCTTGACCTCGTCGGGGCGCATCGCTTTGACGTTGCAGGCGATCCCCTCGTCGGCGCACAGGTCCATGACGAACCGGCGGGTGATCCCCTCGAGGATCCCAGATTCTGTCGGCGGGGTGAAGACCTTGCCGTTCTTGATTACGAAGATGTTGTCGCCGGTGCACTCGCCGACGTACCCGTCGAGGTTGAGCATGATCGCCTCGTCGCACCCGTGGTCGATGGCTTCGACCTTGCCGAGGATGTTGTTGAGGTAGTTGAGGCTCTTGATGCGCGGGTCCAGGCACTCGATGGGCGTGCGTGGGCGCTTGGCGACGATGATGCGCATGCCGGTCTGGTAGAACTCCTTGGGGTAGAGGCTGATCTGGTCGGCGATGCAGATCACGCCGGCGGTGGGGCACTTGCGCGGGTCTAGGCCCAGGTTGCCTGCGCCGCGTGAGACGATCAGGCGGATGTACCCGTTGTCGATACTGTTGGCGTCGATGCAGTCGCGCATGACCTGGACCATCTCCTCACGCGAGACGGGGATGCGCAGGCGGATCATCTCGGCACAGCGCCAGAGGCGTTCCATGTGCTGACCGCACTTGAAGATCTTCCCGTTGTAGATGCGGATGCCCTCGAAAACCCCGTCGCCGTAGAGAAGCCCGTGGTCATAGACGCTGACCATCGCGTGGGCCTTGGGGACCATCATTCCGTTGACGTAGATGATCGGCTTCTGCGCGGTGAGGAACTCGTGCGTCGTCGCGAAGGTGGCATAGGTGCTGTGCTTGACCGCCACGCCCGCCCGAGCGGGCTTGGGGGCGTGCCCGTTGGTTGTGCCGTTGTGCGAGGGGGTGGGCCGCCCGGCCTTGGCCTTGACCACGGCGGTGGCCTTCGTGGCGGCCTTCGCCACGGGCTTGCGTGCGGGCTTGCTGGTCTTGACGGCTCGGGCGGGCTTGGTGCGCATCGTGGTGCTCCGGGGCGGGGTGGTGCGGTAGACGGTACCTCTGTGGGCAGATCGTACAGCGTGCGTTCGGGCTGGAGCCGGGCGGGCGTGCCGTAATACATAGTTTGGCTATGTTTGTTCCTACGCGAACGCGCTGACCACCCCGTCCACGCCCGCGGCGAAGCGCAGCCAGAGTTTGTGCTGCTGCGCCCAGTGCCGGCGGCCCGGCCCGGTGATCCAATACACCCTCGCCCGGCGGCCCGAGGCCGATATCCCCCACTCCCCAGCCAGTTGGCCCTGCCTGCGGAGCCTCGATAATGCCGGGTAGAGCGACCCTTCCTCAACCGCGATGGCGCCCCCGCCCGCACCCTCGATCGCCCGTGCGATGGCGTACCCGTGCAAAGGCCCGGCCATGAGCACGCTCAGGACCAACAGGTCAAGCGTGCCGGGGAGCAGAGCAGTGGTCGGGGCGGGCATGCGTCAGTATAGCGCACACATCGATAAACTATGCTTCTTCCTTGCGCGGGGTAGAAAAACAGGCGGTCGGTCTTTCGACCAACCGCCCGGAGGAAGAAAGAGTCTGTTGCACACGCCGGGTTGGCGTGGAAAATCGGCGGGGGAGGGGCTGTTAGCCCAGGACCGTTTCAGAGAGCCGGATTGCATCGGGGAGTTTGGCCCTGACCACGGCGATGTCCTCGGCGGTGATGTTCAGGGTCTCGACAATCTCGGCTGGGATTTCGATGTTGGCAATATCGGCCAGGAAGCCGGCCTTGATCTCGGCGGTCAGGCGGTCGGCGACAAAGACCATCGCCGCGAGCGTCCTCTGCTCGGGGGGCAGTTCCATCGGGTTGTGGTGGTGCCCGATGACGGTCGTAAAGCTCTTGGGGAACTTCCACTTCTCGCTCAGGGCGGCGCCAAAGTCTTGGTGTGTGGCACCGAAGACCGCCAGCTCGAAGGCCAGCATGTCCGCCGGCTGGGGTGCCGCGGCGGTCTTCTCGAGCACCTCGACGAGCTTGCTGCGGTCCCACTGCAACTGCACCATGATGCCGATATCGTGGATCAGCCCGGCCACGAAGGCCTCATCGATCAGGGCGAGTTTCATCTGCTCGGCCAGCAGGCGCGTGGCCGTGCCGGTGGCCAGCGAGTGGGCCCACAGGTCCTTGGCGCTGAAGTTCGGCGTCAGGCTCCCCCCCTTAAACAACTTGGCGAGGCTAGCTGCAATCGCGATGTTCTTGACGGCGTTCAAGCCCAGCAGCACGATGGCGCGGTTGATCGAGCCGATCTGCCCGGGCAGCCCGTAGAACGCGGAGTTGACGACCTTGAGCACGCGCGTGCACAACGCCGGGTCCTTGCTGATAACCGTGTGCAGGTCCTGTGCCGTGCTCGACGGGTCCTCGACGATGCTGACGATCTTGAGGGTGATCTCAGGGAGCGTGGCAATGTGCGAGATCTCGCGGATTGCATGGGCGACGATTTGCTCTCGGGCGGCGGTCTCGACTGGCATGTGATGCATCTCCAAGGGCGCGATTCCCGCACCTGCTCATTCATCGGATCATCACGGGCCAGACTTTCGCCCGTCCGGGGCAGAATAACACCCCTTGCAAGCACCACCGCCGCCCAACCCGACCCAGGGCACCCGCGGGCCGGTTATCCTGCCAACATGCCCGATCACCCCCCACCGGCACCAGAGCTCACAGCCGCCGATATTCGGCACATCGCCCGCCTGGCATGCCTGTCCCCTACTGATGCCCAGATCGCCGATTATCAAACCAACCTTGCAGCCGTCCTCGGGTACGTCGGGCACCTGCGCACGCTCGACCTGGCCGGCGTTGCCCCGCTGGCCACACCCCTGCCGACCACCGGCCCGATGGACCCTGATGAACCAGGCCAGATGCTCCCCCCGGCAACCCTGCTGAAGATGGCCCCGGCAACCGACGGGCCCTTCATCGCCGTGCCCAAGGTGCTCGGCGAGAGCGAAGGCGGGGGTGGTGCGTGAGCGTGCTCCAGACGGCCCTGCAGATCGCCCATGCCGTGCGCACCGGTGCGCAGAGCGCGAGCGGCACCGTGCAACAGGCCCTCGCCCGCATCGATGCCGAGAACCCGGCGATCAACGCCCTCACGCAGGTTTTCCACGCCGAGGCACTCGCCCGTGCCGAGCGCATCGATGCGCAGGTCGCCCTCGGCCAAGACCCTGGCCCGCTGGCGGGCGTACCGGTTGCGATCAAAGACAACATCTGCACCACGCTGGGGATGACGACGTGCGCCTCGCGCATGCTGGCCGAATACCGCTCACCCTTTGACGCCACGGCTGTTGAAAAACTCCTCGCGGCCGGGGCGGTCATCATCGCCAAGGCGAACCTCGATGAGTTTGCGATGGGCTCATCGACGGAGAACTCGATCCACGGCCCGACGCGCAATCCGCACGACCACACCCGCGTGCCTGGGGGCTCATCGGGCGGGTCCGCCGCGGCTGTGGCCGCCGGGCTGGTCCCCGTCGCGCTGGGCAGCGACACGGGCGGGAGCATCCGCCAGCCCGCCTCGCACTGCGGGGTCGTGGGCTTGAAGCCGACGTATGGGCGCGTCTCGCGTTACGGGCTGGTTGCATATGCCAGCAGCCTGGACCAGATCGGCCCGCTGACGCGCACCGTTGCCGATGCCGGGCTTGTGGCGAGCGTCATCGCCGGGCACGACCGGCGGGACAGCACGTGCGCCCCGACCACCGCAGACGACATCACCGCCACGCTTTCAACACTTGACAATGTGCCCAAGGGCCTCGTTGTGGGCGTGCCGAGGCAGGCGCGGGGGCAGGGCAACTCGCCCGGCGTAGCGCAGGCTCTGGCGCGCACGGCTGAGGCGTTCGTTACCGCGGGTGCTCGCGTCGTTGAGATCGACCTCCCCCACGCAGGTGCCGCGATCGCGGCGTACTACCTCATCGCCACGGCCGAGGCCTCCAGCAACCTCGCCCGACTCGACGGCATCCGCTACGGGCACCGCGCCACGCTCGCGCCGGGTGAGGGCCTCGGAGCGCTCTACTGCAAGAGCAGGTCCGAGGGGTTCAGCCCCGAGGTGCAACGCCGGATCATGCTCGGCACATACGCGCTCTCAAGCGGGTATTACGACGCCTACTACGGCACGGCCCTGAAGGTCCGCCGGTTGATCAAGCAGGACTACGACCAGGCCTTTGCCAACGGCGCACATGTTGTCGTCATGCCCGCCGCACCCGGGCCCGCGTTCGAGATCGGGAGCAAAACCGCCGACCCGCTGGCGATGTACCTCGAGGATATCTACACCGTCGGCGTCAACCTGGCGGGCCTGCCGGCGATAAGCGTGCCCGTGGCCACCGAGACCATCCGTGGCAAGGCCCTGCCGATCGGGATGCAACTGATCGCCCCCCCCCTGGGCGAGGGGATTCTGCTGCGTGCCGCGGCGTTGCTCGAACGCACCGGGGCCTGAACCGGCCTTGGTCGGTGCCCGTAGGATACGGGCATGCTCGCCGCGCCGATCATCGCTGCCGCCATGCTCGTCCAACCAGCCGAGGTGATCCTCGCGCAGCCGGCCCGCGCACCGATCGCGGCCCTCCCCGCCACTCCCACCTCACCCCCCCCTGATCTCAGCGCCCAGAACAAGCCCGTGCAGGACGAGATCAACCCCGCCCTTGACGAGGCCGTCAACCGGGGCCTCGAAGCGCTGGTCAAGATGCAGAACGACGACGGCTCCTTCGGCACCGGGCGCTTCCAGCGCAACGTCGCCGTTACCAGCCTCGCTTGCCTCGCCCTCATGGCCGATGGGCACGTGCCCGGCCGCGGCAAGTATGGCAAGAACGTTGCACGCGGGCTTGAGTATGTCCTCTCCTGTGTTACCGAGACGGGCCTCATCGCCGGGGACTCCGGCAGCGGGCCGATGTACGGGCACGGCTTTGCCGCCCTCTTCCTGGGCGAGATCTACGGCATGACCCGCGGCGGGGGCGAGACGGCCCAGGCCGACCGCGTCCACGAGGCCGTCGTCAAGGCCGTGCGCCTTATCGAACGCACGCAGAACGAAGAAGGTGGCTGGCGCTACAACCCCGTGCCCTACGACGCGGATGTTTCGGTAACGATCTGCCAAGTCATGGCCCTGCGCTCGGCACGCAACGCCGGGCTTGAGGTTTCCAAGACCGTCATCGACCGCGCCGTGGCATATATACGCGCTTGTCAGAACCCCGACGGTGGTTTCCGCTACATGCGCGACGGGGGCATCTCGGCCTGGCCCCGCTCGGCCGCGGGGGTCGCCAGCCTCTACTACGCGGGCATCTATGACGACCAGGCCGTACGCGACGGGCTGAAATACCTCCGCGCGATCTCGGCCCCTGAAAACCCGATGCGTGCAGAGGCCCACTACTGGTACGGGATGTACTACACCGCCCAGACGATGTACCTGGCCGGGGGGCAAGACTGGGCCACCTGGTGGCCACAAGGCCGCGCCGAAATGCTCCAACGCCAACGCGAGAGCGGCGAATGGACCGACCCGGGCGTAGGCTCGGCCTATGGCACCGCGATGGCGCTGATCGTCCTGCAAATGCCCAAGCGTTATCTGCCGATCTTCCAGAAATGAAAGCGACGCTCTCAACCCCGGCCCGCCGCGCCCTGGCACTGGGCCTCATCGCCTCGCTCCCGCACTCGGGCATCGCGCAGCCGCCAACCCCGCCGCCGAAGCAACGTGGGACCCAGGCGATCGTCTACGACGCAGCCCTAAGCCCGATCCCCGGCACGCTCACGGCACTCTCGGGCCGCACCGCCACGATCACCACCGACGGGCGCGAAACAACCATCCAGAACGCCGTCGCCGTTCTCTTCCCCCAGGCCACGCGGCCTGCGCGGGAGGGCGACGCCGCCACGACGATCACCCTCGACCTAGCCGACGGGCAACGCTGGATCTTCCCCCTCGCGGCCGTCAAGTTTGCCGGCGAGGTGGTGCAAACGCCCACCTGCCCCGAAGGCTCACCGCTGAAACTCGACCAGGTACGCCGGGTTGTGCTCGACACAACCAGCACCGACGCGCCGATCGGCTCACCACCCCCGGCTGACACCGCCCGGCTCGGCTCGGGGGACCAGATCACCGGGTTTGTCGCCTCCATCAACACACTCGGCAAGGAGGGAGCCTTCACCGTCGCTCTCGAGCGTGCCGGCACCACCACCACGCTGGCGCACACCACCCTGCGCACGCTCACGCTGACAACGCAACCAAGCCCACGCCAGAGCGTAACGGCATGGCTCGCCGACGGGCAACGCCTAGACGCCTCGGCCACACTCGCGGAGGGCCAATGGAGCATCCAGCAGCACACACCCGCCGGCCCGCAGCCGCACACACTCCCGCCGGGCATGCTGGAAGGGGTCCTGCTCGCACCCGGCGAGTTCGTCCCCCTGCTCTCGCTGCCCGGGCCAACAGTCGTCGGGGCCACCGCTGGCGTTGAGCCACCGGTACGCGGGCCTGAACGCCCCTTGGGCCTGCAGGACCTGCTGATACCCGAGCCGCAGACGCTGACGTGGACGCTTCCCCCCTCGGCCTCGCGCCTGGGCGCGATGCTGGCGCTCCGTGAAGACTGCCGGGCGTGGGGTGATTGCACGGCAACACTGACGTTCGCACGCGCGGGGCAGAGCGCCGAACTGTTCAAGGGGACGTTGACGGGTATGCAGCCCATCGCGCTCGTGGCCGTCGATATACCCCCGGGAACAACGGCGGGCACGCTGACTCTGGCGATCGACGCGGGGCGCAACGGGCCGATCCAAGACCGCGTGGTGCTCAGGGGAGGGGTGGTCAAATTATCAAATAGCCAAATGGTCAAATGACCAAATCAAGGCATTTGACCATTTGGCCATTTGACCATTTCATCCTCACTCACCGCTTGTCGCGCGTAATCCTCGCATACGCATTGTGGCTGTGGATGCTCTCGAAGTTTTCGCTGTTGATCTCGTACCAGCTCACGCGCGGCTCGTTGTCCAGCCCGATCGCCAGGTCGCGGATGATGTCCTCGACGAACTTGGGGTTCTCGTAGGCCGATTCGGTTACAAACTTCTCGTCGGGGCGTTTGAGCACAGAATAGAGCTCGCCGGACGCGCTCTTTTCGAGGATTCCCACCAGGTCCTCGATCCACAGCGTCGCCCCCCCGGCTAGGCGCACACGCGCCTCGATCTCGCACCGCTGGTTGTGCGCGCCGAACCGGCTGATCTCCTTGCTGCACGGGCAGAGGCTCGTCGCCTGCGCCTTGACGCCCATGACTAGGTCAACCTTCCCCCCCTCGGCCGCCTCGGCGTCGCACTGGAAACCCACCTGATAGTCCATCAACCCAGGCGAGCCAGTAACCGGGGCGTGCTTGCGGATGAAGTAGGTGAACTCCGCCGAGAAGTGCGCAAACGGCGCGCTCAGCCGGCGTGCGATCGCCCGCGTCATCGACGGAATGCGCTCCGGCGAGATCGCCGGCTGCCCGTCGGCCGTCTGCTCGTTGAGCACCTCCAGGAACCGGCTCATGTGCGTCCCCTTCTGCTCAGCCGGCAGCGAGACGTACATGTTGATGGTTGCCACGGTCGTCTGCTCCCCGGCTGTCCCCGGATGCACATGGTGCGGCGCGACCTTTAGGCGGATCGGGTAGACAACATGCTTGACGCCCACCTTGTCGATGGCGACCTGACGCACATCACGCAGCCCTTGCACATCCGGGATTATGTCGGCAGCAGAAAAAATATTTGCCATGGACCCCAACAATAGGGACCACCAAACCCCAGGCATACCGGGCACACCACCCCTCCCAAGCACTTTTCCCACACCCAACTCGGGAACAATCCCCGCTCTGGCCCCACCCCCCTCGTCGCTCATCGCTCACCACGCACCACTACTCAGGACCACCCATGCCCCGGAGGCCTTCACCGAGGGCTTCCGCATGCTCGGCCCGGGCAAAAGCATCGGCACACGCACTTGGGGCGGCGGGTGTTTGGGGAGGGAATTGGCTAAATGGTCAAATTGCCAAATAGTCAAATCTTTAAGGCAAGCCATGCGCGCTGTGTCTATTTGACCATTTAGCCAATTCCCTCCCCAAACACCCGCCGTCCCAGCGTTGCAACCGCAGCCGGCGAAACCCCGGCACCTTTGCACTCGATCGCCACGCGCGCCCCGCGTGCGTACGCCGTCTGGCTGATGAGCACGCCCGCCACGGGCACGCCCGCACCCTCGGCCACCTGCTTAGCCGCACGCCACTCGCGGACAGATCGGCAGAACCGCAGACGCAAGAGCCAACCCGCCGCACGCTCGGCGTCCACCCGCATCCACCCCCACCACCCCGCCACCAGCACCACGCCCAGCACCACCAGACCGATCCCCACAAGCATCGGCCAATCACTCGGCATCGCGGCGCGCAAATCCCCCGGCCCCACCACCAGGCGCACCGCCTTCTCCGCCGTCGCTGGCTCGACGAGCATCACAGCATCAACTCCTGGCCCGCGCCGACATACGCCGCTGCCTGATCTTTACCTTGCCCCCCGATCGTCGGGGCCCGCTTGCTCCAGTTCGACCGCACCTCAACATGCAGCCGGGCCGATGCCCGGCCCGCACGCAACCGTTCCAGCCCCTCGCCGGCACGCTGCTCGATCGCCGAGACCATGTCGATTATCTCCGCCGGCGCGGGCAAAGCCGGGGCAAACCGCTCGACAAGCCACAACCCGGCCACGCGGTGCATCGGCCGGGTGTCCGTGAGCATCGCCCCGAGCGTCCGCTGTCCCGCCGCCGAGAGCGTCGGCACCTTGCCGAGCATCCCCATGGTCATCAACCCCCGCGCCGCCGACCCGCGGATGCGGTGGTGCGGGTCCAAAGCATGGTCCAGCAGCACCTCGATGATCGAATCGCGTGCGGTCGGGGCCGGGCTTGCTGGAGCAGCGGACGGCTCGATATACAACCCCAAACTTGACGTTTGCCCCACGACTCCGACGGGCAAGGGCATCCGCCGGCCATGCCGGAGGATCGCGTCCAGGGCATTGGCACGCACGCGCATATCGGGCAGGCCAAGGCAGGATCGCAGGAGGGCCAGCGCCTCTGGCCCGGGCAGCAGCCCCATCGCCGTCGCCGCACCGGCCGCCTGCCGGGCCAGCACCGCGTCTGCCGACTTCTGCTTGAAGCGCTCGACGATCTTGGCCAGGTCAGCCAGCCGCCGACGTGTGCCCCCACCCGCACCCGCACCCGCACTCGCCCCGATCGATCGGCAGCGCAGCTGCCGGCCCAGCGCACGCACGCGCTCGTGCGGGCTGCGTAGGGCCAGTTCGGGCAGACGCTTTTCCCACCCGGTGGTCCCAAGTTTGTACGCCTGCACCGCCAGCACCGCATCAGCGGCAAGCCCGGCTATCCGCGGGTCTGCGTCAAAGACCAGGTCAAGCAGCGACCCCGGGCAACGCCGCTGCTCCACGGCCGTCCGCACCAGCATCAGCCGCACCGACGCCTCCGCGTCGATCAACCTGCCTGCCCACGCCCCGTCCTTGACCTGCGCATCGCCGGGCAACGCCCCGATCATGCGCACCAGCCCAGCGCGGGCTTCGCCACGCATCTCCGTGGTTTCTGCCCGCGTCGGCAGCGTGCTTGGCACGCTCTGGCCGCCCGCCCCGCGCAGCTTCCCCAGTGCTCGCGCACGCGCGGGGTTGAGCACCAACTGCCAGCGCTCCAGCACCGCGCTGTGCTGCCCCGCCGACGCCGGCTGCGCCAAACGCTCCAAACACGCCGGCGACAGGGCATCAAACTTTAACCACGACCACGCGCACGACCGCAGCTGCGGCTCGGCCCCCCGCCGGATCAACCCACGCATGACCAGTTGTGCCGGGTGCTGCTGGTCGTTCATCCAACCCATCCCAAGGAGCAGCCCACCACCGCCGACACCCCCACCGGCCGATGCTCCATCGCCCGTCCAGGGGGCCAGTTTGATGGCCGTCCGCAGCACGCCCGTGCGCCGGTGGCGATCAAACTGCTCGATCGCCCGCTCGATCGCCCCCAGTATCTTCACCCGCTCGGCCCCGCGCACCCCGGGCACCCCCGCGGCCTTGACCAGTTCCCCCAGCGCCCACTCCGCCCGCTCGCCCACACCCGCGTCGGCGTCGGAGAGCAGCCCGACGACCTCCTCGGCCGCTTCGGTCAACTGCAACCCCCCTACCAGCGTCAGCAGCGACGCCCGCACACGCGCATCGCCGTCGCCCGAGAGTTTCCCAGCAACCTCCCGCACCCGCCCACGGAACAACGCATAGACCCCCTCCCGCTGCTCAACACGCAGACCATCCCACGCCCCGGCCAGTGCCAGGCACGCCTCCCACGCCGCCCCACTCACCCCACGCCCACCCGCCACGCCCATCTTCCCCAACTGTGCCAGCAGCTCGTCGGCAATCCCCCCCTGCTCGCCAAGTTCCGACGCGCGCAGCGCAGCGGACAACGCCAGCAGACGCCGATCTCCCCCCAACCAACCGAGCACACTGATCCGGCCACCCAACTCAGGCATCATCCAGAGATCGACGAGCCACGCGCAATCCCTGCACTTTCCAGTTTCCACAGGCCCACTTACCCCCTCCCCCACCCACCCCGACACCACCAGTTGTGCACCCCAACTGACAGACCCCCATTAGGTAGAAAAAATATCTCTGGCTTCTGTGTAGATTGTGTTGTAATCTTCAGGCAGCCGAGTCTTTGTTCTGTTCGATTGTTTCAGGCTTTGTTTATCTCGTCTGGGGAACTGCAAAGACCCAAGGAAGCAACTCTATTTCTGCCGTGGCTGGTAGTTTTCCCCCGCGCAAGGCCGCGCGGGCTTGAGAAAGGAGATCTCTCCCTATGCACCCGAGCACCAAACTCGCCCTGGCCGCCCCTGTGCACACGCTTTTGCTCTACCGCCGGCCGTTGCACCCGGAGTTGTTCCATGTCAAGTCGCGCAAAACCATGGCGATCCGGGGTGGGATCGAGGCCGAGGCTTGGCTGCTGCCCTTAGGGCACATGGTGCGCGTGCAGTCGGGGGGGCACTGTTTGTGTGAACTGGTCATCGACCGCGACAACGGGCTGCCGACACAGGGGGTGATCAAGGTCTACCCCACGGCCGGGGAAAACGACTACGAACTGCTGCTGGAAGATGCGACGCTTATGCACAACTCCAGCACGCAGACGGAGAACCTCTCACCGAGGCTTTACGCCTCGACGCTGATCGAGCAGCAGGCCCTGGCCGCAGAGACGCACGCCCTGCTGCACACCTGGAAACTCCCCGAGCACGCGCCGACCCCCGAGGGCACGTGCCTCTCCCTGCTCGACGTGGCCACATATGACGGCGAGCTGCACGTCAGCAGCACACACATGCACCCGGCCGGCGGGCTGGTGCTGCGGACGCAGTCGGTGATCCACCGCGTCTAACTCGGGCACCCGGCCTACTTCTTGCGCGAGACTTCGACACGCCCGCTCGGGGTGTCCTTGATCGCATAGCCCAGGGCGGCGAGTTCATCGCGGATCGTGTCGGAGGCCTTGAAGTCCTTGGCGGCGCGGGCGGCCTTGCGGGCTTGCAGCCGGCCCTCGATGGCCGGGTGCGGCTCGGTGCCTGGGGCGTACTCGGCTAGTTCTGTGCCCTGCGAGGCAAGGCGGGGGCGTTCGAGGACGCCGAGCACCTGGTCGATGAGTCGGATCGCTTCGGCGTCGTCGGCCGAGGGGGTGGCGATGGTGTTCAGCCAGGCGTTGACGGCGCCGATGGCCTTGGCGACGTTGAGGTCATCGTGCATTGCATCGGCAAAGGCCGTGAGCACGTCCTGGGCCCTTGCTTTGGGGGCGGTCGTGCCCGGCGTGGTGGCAGAGGCGATCTTGCGCCAGCGTTCGACCATCCGTGCGCTGTCGGCCAAGCCCTGCATGGTGAAGTTGGCGTTGGTGCGGTAGTGGGCGCGGATGAGTTCCAGCCTCAGCGCGGCTGGCTCGTGCCCCTGAGCAAAGAGGTCGCGCGGGGTGAAGAAGTTCCCCCGGCTTTTGCTCATCTTCTCACCCTCGACAAACAGGTGCCGGGCGTGGAACCAACTACGCGCAAATACTCCCCCTGCGGGGGTCTGGTTGAATGCGCAGCAGGATTGGGCGATCTCGCACTCGTGGTGTGGGAAGGCGTTGTCCTCACCTCCTGAGTGCAGGTCGATGAGGGCCTGGCTGCCGGGCTTGGTGAAGGAGGTCAGTGCACCCCAGGCCTGTTCAAGAGCGGGCAGGGATTCGCCGATGGGCGTGTCGGTGCGCCCGATGGCGGCGCGCCAGACGCTCATGACCGAGCACTCGATGTGCCAGCCGGGGTACCCCCACCCCCAGGGGCTTTCCCACTTCATGATGTGCCGGGGGTCTTCTTTCCAGAGCAGGAAGTCGGCCGGGTGGCGTTTGCCGGCCTGGTCGGCGGCATTGACGCGGCCACCTTCACCCTCGCGGAGTTTGTCGAGGGTGTTGCCCGAGAGTTTGCCGTAGCCTGCGAAGCTCTGCACGCTGAAATAGACGGCACGCTGGCCCGTGCTACCAGCGACGTACGCATTGCCCCGTGCGATGAGCCTTTCGATGACGACCACCATGCCGGGGACAAACGCGCTGGCGCGGGGCATGAGGCTCGCGTCTTTCTGCGCCTCGATGGCGACGAGGAGGCCCAACTGCCGGGCGTCTTCGAGGAAGCGTTGGGCGTAGAACCCAGCCACGGCGTAGGGGTCGGTCGCGTCGATCTGGACGTTCGCCGGGATTTTGCCCGACTTTTTTGCCTCGGCGATGCGCCGGCCTGCCAGGGCCATCTTGTCCTCACCGCCGCCGTCGGCCACGTCGTCCTCGGTCATGTGCCCGACGTCGGTGATGTTCATCACGTGCACGACGGTGCGCGGCCCCGGGCCGGTGCCCTCGAGCTGGCAGAGCGGGCTTTGTAAAAAACGCTTCAGCACGTCGGCGGCGAGGAACGAGCGGAAGTTGCCGATGTGTGCGTCGTCATAGACCGTCGGCCCGCACGAATAAAACGTGATCCTCCCCGCGTCGGCGGGTACAAACGGCTCGACCGAGCGCGTCAGCGAGTTGTAGAGTTTGAGGTGTGGGATAAGAGCCATCGCCCAAGCGTAGAAGCCCATCACCCACGCCGGGTTCGCACGCACGAACGGTGCGAACTAACCTCCGGCATCTCATGGCCGACCCATCACTCATGCCCGACCCCAAGCGCATCCTGCTGGTCCGGCCGAGCGCACTCGGGGACGTCTGCCGAACTGTGCCCGTGCTTGCGGCCCTCCGGACCGCCTTCCCGCGGGCACGCATCGACTGGCTGGTGCAAGACTCGTTTGTGGACGCCGTCGCTAGCCATCCGGCCCTGACGGCACACGGCGGTGGTGTGCTCCCCTTCCCCCGCAAGCGCTTTGGGCGGTTGTGGAACCCGAAGATCGCCCTGGAACTGGCCCAGTGGCTCGACGCCCTGAACGCGGCACACTATGACTTGGCAATCGATGCACAGGGCCTGCTCCGCAGCGCAATCTTCACGGGCTTTTCCGGCGCGGGTACGCGGATCGGTTATTCCAACGCCCGCGAGGCCGGGCGCCTGGCATACACCCACGCCGTCTACGCCCCGGCAGACTGGCACGCCGTCGAGAGGATGCTGCACCTGCTCACCCCACTTGGCATTTCCGTGGCCCACCCGGACATGCGGCTGTACGCCCCACCGGCCGCACGCGATGCGGTGGCCAGCGACGCGCGGTTTGCCGGTCGCTTTGCCGTCTTTGCCCCTACAACGCGCTGGCCGAGCAAGCAGTGGCCCGCCGGGCGTTTTATTGACCTTGCCCGTGGGCTTCTTGATGGGGGGCAGGTTGACCGTGTGGTGCTCGTGGGCGCGCGGGGTGAGGAGCCGCAGTGCGCCAAGTTGCTCACCTGGGCGGGGAGTGAACCGCGTGCTGTGAACCTGATCGGGCAGACGACGCTCGGTGAGTTGATGGCCGTGATCGGGCGTTCGGCGATACTCATCGGGAGCGACTCGGCGGCGGTGCACATTGCCGTGGGCTTTGGGAGGCCGCTGGTGGCGTTGTATGGGCCGACCGTTGCCGCGTTTGTCGGGCCGTTTGGTCGCGATGGGGACGTGATCTCGCGCGTCCACCCGGGCGAGGTGCACGACCACAAGGCCGACGAGCCAGGGGGGACGCAGATGGCACGCATCACGACGCAGGAAGTGCTCGGGGCGTGCAAGGCCCGTCTGGGCGTGCACGCGGGGGTAGGGACTGATTAGGCGCCCTTGCCCTGCGCACGACGCCGGGCCTCGAACGCGGCCATATCGGCGACCGTAGTCGCCCGCATGAAGTCAGCGGCCCGGGCACGCTGCTGGGTCCAGAACTTGTGGCAGGGGCAGGCACGCTCATCGGTGCACGCGGCGACGCCGAGCATGCAACGCTCTAGCACTGCGGGGTCTTCTAGAGCGACGGCGACCTCATAGATCGTAATCGACTGGGCCGAGCGGGCGAGCATGACCCCCCCGCCGATGCCGCGCTGGGTGTTGACGATCCCCTTGTGGGCCAGGGCCTGGATGATCTTGGCAAGGTACGGGCCGGGCATGTTGGTAGCCTTGGCGATCTCCTTGACCCGCAGCGGGCGATCCCCGGCAGCGGCAAGCTGCGAGAGCGCGGTCGCGGCATATCCGACGGCCTGGCTGAGCACTGTAAAGCTCCCGAAGAGCACAAACATAGCGGCTTCTTCCGCGCGGGGCACTACCATACCACCCGCACCAAGAACCCCCACGCGGCAGGCCCCCGGCCCGCTCATTAACCGCCGGCAGAACATGATCCATGACAGGAGCGATCCTTGAGTAGCAGCAGCCCAACCCGCGGCGCACCACTGGCGAGCGCCACCAACGGCCTCCTTGTGGCCGTCGACGCGAACCCGCGCACCCCGCACCCGGCGATGCCAGACCCGGCGCGGTGCATCCGGGTGCGCGGCGCACGCGAGCACAACCTCAAGGGGATCGATGTTGACATCCCGCGCGATAAGTTGGTGGTCATCACGGGCCTCTCCGGCTCGGGCAAATCATCACTCGCCTTTGACACGATCTTTGCCGAGGGGCAACGCAAGTACATGGAGAGCCTCTCGGCGTATGCCCGGCAGTTCCTCGACCAGCTCAAAAAGCCCGACGTTGAGGACATCCAGGGCCTGCCGCCCACGATCGCCATCGAACAGCGCAGCAGCGGGCACAACCCGCGCTCGACCGTCGCGACGAGCACGGAGATCTATGACTACCTGCGCCTGCTCTTTGCCCGCGTCGGCCGGCCGACGTGCTGGCACCCGACCAAGGTGAGCAAGAAGGACGGCGGCGTGCTCGAACGGTGTGGGATGCCCATCAGCGCGACGGGCGCGAGCCAGATCGTTGACGCTGTGGTCAACCTGGCGGACAAGGGTGGTGCCCGTCTGATGGTGCTGGCCCCGGTTATTCGGCAGAAGAAGGGGTTCCACCGCGACGTGCTCGAGCAGTTGCAGGCGGCGGGTTGGAGCCGGGCGCGTGTCAACGGCAAGCTCATCGACCTTCGCGAGGCCCTCAAGGATGCCGGGGACAACCCGCTGAAACTGGCGCGGTACGAGAAGCACGACGTTGATGCCGTGATCGACCGGATGAACCTTGTTTCGGGTGAGGGGGAGTCGCGCCAGCGTCTGGCCGAGAGCGTCGAGGCGGCCCTAAAGCTTGCCGAGGGGTCGGTGATCGTGAGCACCGAGCAGCCGGCCAAGGAGGGGGCGTCGCCGTGGTACGACCGGACGTTCAGCGACAAGCTGGCGTGTGCGGCACACCCCGAGTGTGCGCTCGCGGAGCTCGAGCCGAGGATTTTCTCCTTCAACTCCCCCTTCGGCGCGTGCCCGTCGTGCGCGGGCCTCGGCTCGCTGATGGTCCTTGACGAGGCCCTTGTGGTGCCCAACGAGCAGCTTAGTTTCCGCCAGGGGGCGATCAAGGCGTTCAACAAGAACCACGCCGTGCGTAGTTACATGACCAAGGGCCTCCGCCGCATGTGCCGGGCGATGGGCGCGGCGTACTACGACACCGCTTGGTCCAAACTCCCTGCCGACATGCGCCGCATGGCCCTGCACGGGACCACCGCGGCCGACGCCCAGAAATACGGCTTCAAGATCGGCGGCGCGATCAAGGACCTGCAAGAGTGGTTCGACAGCACCCAGAACGACGAGGTCAAAGAGTGGCTCAGCCAGTTCATGGGCGCGACGCCCTGCACCACCTGCCGGGGGCACAGACTGCGCATCGAGAGCCTGGCGGTCTATCTTGAAACAGCCGTGCCCGTGCCCGCCCGGATCACCTCCGACCGCGCGGGGCTGGGGCTCAGCCGTGATGCGCACAAGATCAACATCGCCGACCTATGCCGGCTGACGATCACCGAGGCGCAGGAGATCATGTCGGGCCTGAATCTTACGACAGAACAGGCCCAGATCGCCGAGCCGATCGTCAAGGAGGTCAAGGGCCGGATCGGGTTCCTCGCCAGCGTCGGGCTGGAGTATCTCTCGCTGGACAGGCGAACGGCCACGCTCTCGGGTGGTGAGGCCCAACGCATCCGCCTGGCAACCCAGGTCGGCAGCGGGCTGGTCGGCGCGGCATACGTGCTCGATGAGCCGACCATCGGCCTGCACCAGCGCGACAACGACCGCCTCATCGCAACGCTCCGCCACCTGACGGACATCGGCAACACCGTCATCGTTGTCGAGCACGATGAGGACATGATCCGCGCCGCCGACTGGGTGCTGGACATCGGCCCCGGCCCGGGCGTGCACGGCGGGCGCGTCGTCGCCGCCGGCACCGCCGATTCCATCTCCTCGCACCCGACGAGCATCACCGGCCTGTACCTCTCGGGGCGCAGGAAGATCGACCTGCCCCCCAAACGCCGGGCGCTCAGCGAGAAACGCGCCATCACACTCAAGGGGTGCAGGCAGAACAACCTCAAGAGCATCGACGCTCTCTTCCCCCTCGGCGGGCTGGTCTGTGTTACCGGTGTCTCCGGTTCGGGCAAGAGCACGCTGGTCAACGAGATCCTGCTGCAGGCACTCCGCCGGGAGGTGATGGCACAGCGCGTCAAGCCCGGGGACTTTGACAAGATCACCGGGGCGAAGCAGATCGACCGCATCGTCGAGGTTGACCAGTCCCCCATCGGCCGCACGCCACGGAGCAACCCGGCGACGTACACCGGCTTCTTCGATGAGGTGCGCAAGGTCTTCTGCGCAACGAAAGAGGCCAAGATCCGCGGCTACGAACCCGGGAGGTTCAGTTTCAACGTCAAAGGTGGGCGCTGCGAGGCCTGCCAGGGCCAGGGCGTCAAGAAGATCGAGATGCACTTCCTGCCCGACGTCTTTGTCGAGTGCGAGGTCTGCAAGGGCACACGATACAACGGCCAGACGCTGGACATCAAGTACCGCGGCAAGACCATCGCCGACGTGCTGGAGATGACCATCGAGGACGCCTGCGGCTTCTTCGAGAACCACCCCAAGATCGTCAAGTTCCTCCGCTGCCTCAACGAGGTGGGCCTGGACTACATCAAGCTCGGCCAGCCGAGCACGCAACTCTCAGGTGGTGAAGCACAACGCGTCAAGCTGGCGACCGAACTGGCAGGTGGCACCGCCGCGGTAGACATGCAAGACGCCGCCAACCGCAGCGGGCTTGATCTGCCCGACGGGGCCAAGCCAACAACCGAGCCCGGCACGGGCGACGGCAAGCTCCGCAGCAGGAAGATGACCGAGAAGATGGCCGCGCAGATGTCCCTGCTCAACCAAGGCCTGCACACGCTCTATGTCCTCGACGAGCCGACGACGGGCCTGCACTTTGAGGACATCCGCAAGCTCATCGGGGTGCTGCACCGCTTGGCCGATGCGGGCAACACGCTGGTCGTCATCGAGCACAATCTCGATGTGATCAAGTGCGCCGACTGGATCGTTGACCTCGGCCCCGAGGGGGGCGCACGCGGCGGGCGGATCGTCGCCGCCGGCACGCCCGAGGAGGTCGCGCAGAACCCCGCCAGCCACACGGGCGGTTACCTCAAGGCGTTCCTGCGCCCTTGACCGCGCCGGCCTGCCCCCCCGCAGCAGCAGCCGCACGCGCGCGCCGACCGAGCTGGTCGAGCACCTGCCGGGCCATCATCTCCGCCGTGGCGACCTCCTCGACGGTTACGTGGTCGGCGCCGAGTTGCGTTGCCACCATGGCCTTGCTCAAAAAAGTGGTCCGGGCAGCGATATAGACGTGCGGGCTGAGGGCACGAATAGTCCGGCAGGCGCGGAGCGTCGCCTCGTCGTCGGGGATCGTCAAAATTACGCCCTCGGCCTCCTCGATCCCAGCCGACTCAAGCACCTGCGGGTTGCTCGCATCGCCGTAATACGCCTTGCGACCGAGCTTGCGCTGAGTGCGGACGGTCTGCTGGTTCAGGTCAATGATGCGGAACGGGATGTTCTGTATCTCCAGCCGGTCGGCGATCGACCGCCCCACCACGCCAAAGCCCGCGATGATGATGCACCGCTTGGGGTCAGGCGGGGTGGGCTCGCTGGCTGCAGCAACCCCTACGCCCGCCGCAGCGGCCGCATCAGCATCCTCGGGTGGGTGGGGCACCGGCACAATCGTTACCATCGGCGCACGCGGGGCGTGCCGCTTGAAGCCGACCGTCGGCAGCCTGGCAAACCTTGGCATCAGCACGTGCCCCAACTCATAGACGCTGGGCGTAACGACCAGCGAGAGCACCACCACAAAGATCAAACCCGACATCGTCTTGGCGTCAACCAACCCCAGCCCCTGGCTGACGGACAAGATCACGATCGCAAACTCCCCGGCCTGGAACATCGCCAGCCCAAAGAAGACCGACGTCGCCGCCGTCGCCCCCAGCACCCACGCCACCACCGACATCACCAGAGGCTTAACGAGCACAAGCCCGAGCGTCGCCACGACGATCAGCACCCACCCGTCCGCGATCACCCACGGGTCCAGCTGAAGCCCCACGGCGGTGAAAAAGACCGCCATGAACAGGTCCCGCATCGGGATCAACTGCCCGCTGAGTTGGTGCCGAAACGGCGTGCCCGCCAGCACGAAGCCCGCCAGGAACGCGCCCAACTCCGGGCTGAAACCCAGCCCCGCTGCGAGCAGCGCGGCCCCGAGCGCAACCGCCGCTGAGAGCACCAGGGGCACCTCCGAACTGGTGTGCCTGGCGGCCTCGGCCAAGAGCTTTGGCAGCACCGCCCGGCAGGCGATGATCATCGCCGCGATCCCCACCACCGCCAGCACAAACTGCGCCCATCCAGGCCATGCGGCCGGCAGCAGCACCGCCGAGCTGTGCGAGGCACCCGCGGGCCTCACGCCCGCCCAAGCCGCGATCAGCGGGAGCAGCGCCAGCGCGACCAGCGCGAGCATGTCCTGCACGATCAGCGAGCCAAAGAGGAGCCTGCCGTGCACACGGTGTAGTTCCCGGCGTTCTTGCAGCAGGCGTAGCAGCACCGCCGTGCTGGACATCACCAGGGCCATCGACACCGCCAGTGCCGCCGGCCATCCCAACTTTCCCAGCACCAGCATCGGCCACATCGCTAGCACCGCGCCCACCGTGCTAGCGACGCAGATCGCCGCGGTGCGCAGCATTCCCCCGCCCAGCCCGCGCGGGTCAAGGTGCAGGCCGACGATGAACATGAGCAGGATCGTCGCCAGCCCGGAGATCGACTCGATGTTTTCGCCGGAGTGGATCAGCCCGAGCGTGTGCGGGCCGATGAGCACGCCCGTGAGCAAATAGGCCGGGATCGCCGCGACACGCAGGTATCGCAGGAGCATCACCATCCCCGCCGCGGAGGCGAGGATGACGACCAGGTCCAGCACGATGGGGCGTTGCTGAGCGATCTCCGTCGCGAGGGTTAGTGGTTGCATGAGTGTCACGCAAGCGAGCGTAGCGGCCCAGCGGGCCAGCACCACACTCTACCCCCGCCGGCGAGCCGCAACCCTGCCCGCGGGGCTTGATCGCGCGCTCTTGCCCGCTGCCACAAGCGCCGCGCACCTTCTTGGGTCAGGCCCGGCGTCCCAACGCCCGCCACGCTTGATCGATGAACCCACGATGACCCCGTCGGCATGCGCAAGCATGCCGGCAATATTTCCCGCCGTCGCCCCCGAGCCGACAAAGACTGGCAGCCCCGTCGCCGTGCACGCCTCGGCCAGATCGTCGGTGCTTGCTGGGTCCCCGGTGTGCTGGCCCGTTACCACCAGGCCGCTGGCACCGAAAAACTCGCACGCCTGGCACGCCTGCGGCAGGGTGATGTCCGCCGTGATCGCGTGCGAGGCGTGCTTCTTCTTGACATCGCACAAAAGGTGCACACCCGCGGCGTCGATGGCGCGCCTGTAACGCAGCAGCGGGCCAGCCTCCGCCGTGGGCATCAGCCCCTCGTCGGCGATGTGCGCGAAGGTGAAGTTCTCGACGCGGATGAACGTCGCCCCCGCCGCGTGCGCCACCGCCAGGGCCTCGTGGTGCCCGCACGCGAGTATCTGCACTCCCAGCGGCAACCCGGGCGCTTCCTCACGCACCGCCAGCGCGCACGCCGTCATGCACGCCGTGACGGCCGGGTCCTGCCGGCCCATCACATACGGCACGTCGTGCATGTTTTCGATCAAAATGGCGTCAAAGCCCGCTTTGACCAGAACCCGCGCCTCAGCCCGCACCTGCGCCACGATCGCGCGCGGCTTGAGCCTGCCCCTAGGCGTGCCCGGCAATGCGGGCACATGGATCATCGCGATCAACGCCTTGGGGGGCAGGCCGAGCATCCCCGCAGTTTATCCACCACCACTTGGCCACAACCAAGTGCCCGGGCCTGATACCGATCACCGATATATATCGTCTGGAGCCCCTCCCCCGAGGGGAGGGGCAAGGGTGGGGGTGGCTACTTCGGATGCACGACATTCAGTGGTGATCCGGATTACCCTCCACCATGCCCACACCCGCACCCTCCCTTGATGCCCTGGCCAGCAAACTTCGGCAGATTCACCAGGAGCACGTCCTGCACTTCTACGCGACCCTTTCACCGCAAGGGCAGCAACGCCTTCTCGCCTCCATCGCCAGCATCGACCTCAACCGCGTCGAGGCATGGGCAGGCCAGCACGTGCTGGCCAAGCCCGTACCCGCGACCGCCGCACGGATTGAACCCGCCCCCTGCTACCCCGCCCCGGGCAAGCCGGGGGGCGACTGGGACCGCGCCCACTACCACGCCAAGGGCGTCGGGCTCATTGCCGCGGGGAAGGTGGCGGCCTTCACCGTCGCCGGGGGTCAGGGCACGCGCCTGGGCTCCGACGCGCCCAAGGGGTGCTACCCCGCCGGGGCCGTCAGCGGGCGCTCGCTCTTCGCCTCGCTTGCCGATTGGATCATCGCCGCGCAGAGGCGCTACTGCAAGCCGGGGGTCGTGATCCCCTGGTACATCATGACCAGCCCGATCAACCACCAGGCCACGGTCAACTTCTTTGCGGCCCACAACTACTTCGGCCTGGGCAAGCAGGACGTGATGTTCTTCCCCCAGGGCGTGCTGCCGAGTTTCGAGATGCAGACCGGCAAACTCCTGCTCGAGTCGCCCGACGCCCTAGCCGTCAGCCCCGACGGCCACGGCGGCTCGCTCAAGGCCCTCGCCCACAGCGGGGCACTGGCCGACATGCAACGCCGGGGGATCGCGCAGATCAGTTACACGCAGATCGACAACCCCCTCGTCCGCGTCATCGACCCCACCTTCCTGGGCCTGCACGCCTTCGCACCCGACTCCTCCGGGCAGATGAGCAGCAAAATGGTCCCCAAGGCGGGGCCAGATGAAAAAGTCGGCGTCCTCTGCCGGGTGCATGGCACGCACGGGCCAAAGACGCAGGTGATCGAATACTCCGACATGCCCAAGGCCCTGACCACCGCCACCAACCCCGACGGCACGCTGACATTCAACGCCGGGTCCATCGCTATACACATCATCAGCACCGCGTTCCTCGACTCGCTGGCACGCAGCCACCAAGGCTTCGCCCTCCCCCTGCACCGGGCGGAGAAAAAAGTCCCCTTCATCGACCTGGCCACCGGCAAACGCATCGAGCCTGACAAGCCCAACGCCGTGAAACTCGAGATGTTCGTCTTCGACGCGCTCCCGATGTGCGACCGTTCGATCGTGCTGGAGACCGACCGCGTCGAGGAGTTCGCCCCGATCAAAAACGCCACCGGGCCAGACAGCCCGCAGACCTGCCAGCAGATTCAGACAAGCCGAGCCGCACGCTGGCTCTCGGCCGCCGGGCACACCGTCCCGACGAACAGCGCAGGGGAGCCTGACTGCGTCCTGGAACTCCCCCCCACCACGGCCCTGGAACCAGCCGACCTCCGCGGCAAACACTTCACGATACCGCAAGGCGGGAAAGTAGTGCTGACTTAGATGTGATGTATCTTGAACCCCTCCCCCGAGAGGAGGGGCAGGGGTGGGGTTTTCAAAATGACCAAATGGTCACATAGCCATATGTTGGTGAGCAACAAATTTGACCATTTGACCATTTGACCATTTGACCATTTGGCTATTTGACCATTTGGTATTTTGGCAATTTGACCATTTCCCCTACCTCTTCATCCGCCCGAACATCCGGTTCGGCGGCTGCTTCGTCGGCACCACCCCGCCCGGGAACTTGCTCGCATCCTGCGCGACCTCCGGCACCGCCGAGGGCATCACCGGGTTCATCGTCGCCACCGTCCTGTTAATCACCGGCGGCGCAACCGGACCCGCCGGCGCACCACCGGGCCCACTCCCCCGCCCAAACGGCGACTCGCTCGGCTTGAAGTCCGGGTAATCCAGTTTCGGGATCTCGGCATTGATCAGCACCTCCACCGCCGTCAGCAGCGGCCCCTCCTCGGGCGTTACCAGCGCCCACGCCACGCCCTCGCGACCGATCCGCGCCGTCCGGCCGATCCGGTGCACGTACACCTCCGGGTCCTCCGGCACGTCGTAGTTGATCACATGGCTGATCCCGTCAACATCAATCCCGCGCGCAACCAGGTCTGATGCGATCAGGACAGAGAGCTTGCCAGCCTTGAGTTTCTCGATGATCGCGTTTCGGCGTGTCTGCGCCTTGTCGCCGTGGATGGCGTGCGCGTCGATCCCCTTGGCCTGCAAGAAAGCCTCGATGTCGTCGACGGTCCGCTTCATCTTGCAGAAGATCAGCGTCGTGTCGGGCTCCTCGTGCGTCAGCAGGTGCAGCAGCAGCCGCTTTTTGTCCCACCGCTGCACGGGCAGGTAAAACTGCTTGACGGTTTTGGTCGTCAGCGGGCCTGTGTCCGAGGCGATTACTTTTTCGGGGTTGCGCGCGTACCGCGCCGCCAGCCGTTCGATCTCAGGCGAGATCGTCGCCGAGACAAAGATCGTCTGCCGGTCTGCCGGGCACATGCCCAGGATTTTGCGGATGTCGTCGCGGAAGCCGATGTCCAGCATCCGGTCCACCTCGTCGAGCACGGCGAACTTCACGTTCCCGAGCTGGATATACCCCCGCTCGACCATGTCCATCAGCCGCCCAGGGGTGCTGACGACGATGTGCGCGCCGCGCTTGATCGCGTCGATCTGCTTCTGCATCCGCTCACCGCCGTAGACCGCCACCGTCCGCAGCGGGGTGAACTCGCCCATCTCCTGCATCTCTTGGGCGACCTGCACGCACAGCTCACGCGTCGGGACCAGGATCAACGCCTGGAACGGCGCGTCCTTGCTCGCGGCGTGCAAGATCGGCAGCCCGAACGCACCGGTCTTGCCCGTCCCGGTGCGCGCCTGGCCGAGCATGTCCTTGCCTGCCAGGAGGTGCGGGATCAAGAGGGCCTGAATCTTTGTCGGGTAGACAAACCCGCACGCCTCGAGCCCCTTGAGCACGCTCGAACGCAGGCCCATGTCCTTGAATGGCACGGTCTTGTCGAAGAGCTCGCTGGAGCCGAGGTTGTCGTTGGCCATCTGCATGCCCGGGTGAACCTGCGGCTCATGGACGGCTTGGTCGTGGACGTGCTGGGTGTGGACTTGGACAGGCTCACCCGAAGGGGTGGGCGTGCCGTCAGCCGTGGGCATGTCCGTGGAAGAAACCTGTGCATTGTCAATAGACATAAAAAACGATCACTACGGCCGGGCTGGCAAACAGGTAGAGAGGGTCGGGCGCTGCTTCGCAGCACCGATCGCGGACTGTTGGTCTTACCGCGAAAAGCAACCCGTCTACAAAACAACCCTGTCAGGCCACGGTTAGGCAACAATAGCATCAACCACCCGTTAAAGCCACGCCAACTCCCCCAACCCCCTCTACCCTCGCTTTGACCATTTGACCATTTGACCATTTCTTCTCCCCCACACCCAGGACCACCAATGCCAACCCCCCTGCCCCCCCGCGACACCATCATCCCCGTCGGCACCATCGCCCCTGACTTCGAGCTGCCCACCCAGCACCGTGGCCAGAACTGGAAACTCTCCGATGCCCTCAAAAAAGGGGATGTCGTCCTCTCCTTCTTCCCCCTCGCCTTCACCGGCGTCTGCGGCACCGAGATGGAGTGCATCAGCAAAGAGTTTGCCAAGCACGCCAAAAACAACGCCCAGGCCGTCGGCATCTCCGGCGATAACCCGCCCTCCCTCAACGCCTGGGCCACCCAGCTCGGCCTCACGCAAACCCTGCTCTCCGACACGCACCGCAACGTCTGCAAGGCCTACGGCCTCTACTGGCCCGACCTCAACATCGCCTGGCGCGGCACCGTCATCGTCGGCGCCGACGGCAAAGTCAAGTGGACCCAAAGACGCGAAATCCCCAACGCCTTCAGCCTCAACGAAGTCCTCGATGCGCTCTCGTAACAGACTCCCGAGAAGATGTTCGCGGAGTTTGCGGAGGAACGCGGAGGAACGCGGAGGGGTCCGATGGGGTGTTAATGGGCCACCAGTCACGCTTTGTTACATTTGGTCATTTGTCAATTTGACCATTTGGCCATTTGGCCATTTGAACCCCCCTCACACAACACTATAAAACCCACCACCCAAATCCTTGATCCGTCCCTGCTTGGCCAACGCCTGCCAGACGTGTGCGGGAAACTGGTTTGGCGGGTGGATACCCAACCCCTCAGCCTTCAGGCCCGCTGAGGTCGGGCGGTGCCCGCCGAGTTTGGATTCCTGGTCGAGCTTGGTCAACTTGTACCGCTTCTTAAAGGCGTTATACGCCTGCTTGAGCAGGGCATCGTCGATCGTCCCAGGTGCTGCCGGCGTCGGCGCGAACCCTGCCATAGGTGCTGGGTTTTGTGCGGGCTTTTCTGGTTGCTGTTGGTTCATGGGTCCCTCGGCAGATGGTAGTGGGCGTGCGTGCGCGGGCGGGGTTGTTGCTACCCTCGGGCATGTCCAAACTGTGCCGAGTTGGCGGGTCGAGTATCGGTGCCGGCCGCTCCCTAGCGATCATCGGCGGCCCGTGCGTGCTCGAGTCGCCCGAGCTTGGCCTGGCCGTCGGCACCGCCGTGCGCGATGCGTGCGTCAAGCACGCCTTGCCGTATATCTTCAAGGCCAGTTACGACAAGGCCAACCGCTCGAGCATCCACTCGGCACGCGGGCCGGGGCTTGAAAAGGGCCTCGAACAGATCGCCGAGATCCGCGCCCGCCTGGGCGTGCCGGCGACGACCGACATCCACGAGGCCGGCCATGCCGAGCCCGCGGCACGGGTCGTTGACCTGCTGCAAATCCCCGCCTTCCTCTGCCGGCAGACCGACCTGCTGCTCGCCGCCGGCAAGGCCGCCGCCAAGCACGGCCGCGCCGTCAACGTCAAAAAAGGGCAGTTCATGTCCCCCGCCGAGATGGCCAACGCGGTGAGCAAACTACGCGAGGCCGGGTGCGACAACATCATGCTCACCGACCGCGGCACCTTCTTCGGCTACGGGCGCCTCGTCAACGACTTTGTCGGCATCGGGGACATGCTCGAACAAGGGGCGCCCGACGCCGTGCCCGTCTGCTTTGACTGCACGCACAGCACCCAGCACCCCGGGCAGGCCGAGGGGGGCACCGTTACGGGCGGTCGGCGTGAACGCTCACCCCTGCTCGCCCGCGCGGCCGTCGCCGCGGGCGTCCACGCGCTCTTCCTCGAAGCCCACCCCAACCCACCCAAAGCAATGAGCGACTCGGCGACGCAACTCTACCTCGAAAGCGTCCCCGAACTGCTCCGCCAAGTCGCGGCGATCCGAGCCGCGCTGACTTAAGAATACGTTTCATAACCCGGTGGCACGGGCTTCCAGCCCGTGGCTCTGGGTTTCTGAAACATCCTCTAAGAAGTAAGCAGAGACGCACCGCGGCCGGCTCCCCGCCCCAACGGGGCGACGGCCGATAGCCACGGGTAGAGCGAGGCCGCCCTAGGCCTCGCGCAACCCGTGGACAGCCTCTCTCGTTCTCCTCGCCCCGGCGGGGCGAAGGAATCCCAGGATGTATCGGAACCTCGCCACGTTTGCTTCCTCTGCCCCGCCGGGGCAGTTGCACAAGAGCATGCACCTTTCCACGGGTTACGCCCGCGCAGCGCGGGCTTCACCCGTGGCTACAACCCGTCGCCCCGTTGGGGCGAGGGCATGGAGCCACGGGTGGTGTGATTGGACTTTGAGCGTCGCGGAATCCGTTGAATCCGTGAGAAAACCCGCCGACCCTCGGCTGAAGAGACCGCTTCACAACCCGGTGGCACGGGCTTGCAGCCCGCAGCTTTGGATTTCTGAAACCGCCTAGCAGGTACGCACAGTCACACCCCCCTGGGCTTGACGTCGATGTTCGCAAACCACCGCTCACCCCACACCCCGATGATCGGCAACGGCTTGACCTGCCCCGTGATCGCATAAACAAGGCCGAAGATGTTGAGCACGAACCCCGCCACGCCGATCAGGCCCATCACCGGCACGGCGAAGCACGCCCCCAGCCCAAGCGTCGCCGCGGTCAACCCGCCGAGGATTGCGCAGGCGATGACCCCGATCAGGAACATCGTCAACCCCTGTTTGGCGTGGTAGAGCGAAAAGCGGTTGTTGCGCATGATCAACGGCACGATCCAGAAGAGCGGAAGGACAAAGTTGATCGCGTAGACCAAAATCGCCATCACACTCCCCGCACTGATCTCGGCCTGATCCAACACCGGCCGGCTGCCGCCGGGTGGTGGAATCGGACCCGGGTTCGTTGGCGGCACCGGGTATGAAATCGGGTTGGGCGGGGGTGTGGTCTCGTCGCTCATGCCAAGAGTTTACACACCTTGTGTTTTCCACGCTTGCAACTACCCACACGCCCCTTCGTTTGAGCGCGAACCCCAAGACAAACCAGGAAGACAACACCCGCCCCGGAGGTGCGGGCCACCCAAGAAGAGGTAGCCAGAGTCAAGCCTCACTAGGCTTGACATCGACGTTCCCAAACCACCGCTCACCAAATGACCCAATAATCGGCAACGGCTTGACCTGCCCCTTGATCGCACGGAGCAGGCCAACGGCATTGATGCCCAACACAAGAATCCAAATCACACCACCCTCAAGGGTACTGAGCTTCCCACCCCCCACGCCCACCCCTATCACCACCATGAAGACAAGGCTGAACATAAAAAACGTTAACCCCTGCTTGGCGTGATAGAGCGAAAAGCGGTTGTCGCGCTTCAGCATCGGCACGACCCAGAAGAACGGCCAAAAGAAGTTGAATGTATAAACCAAAATTGCCATCAAACTCCCGGCACTGATCTCGGCCTGATCCAGCATCGGGCGCGTGCTGCGGGGCGTCGGCAAGGGGTCCGCCAAGGGTGTGGCTTCGTCGCTCATGCCAAGAGTTTACACTACCTACCCACTTTTGCAACTCCCCCCACCCACCTTGGCTCACGCATGAACCCCGAAACCAACCAGAACGAAAACGCCCGCGCACTGGTGATGATGCTCATGCGCACCTTCAGCAAGGGCGTCCTCGAAGACGAGGCCGGCGTGCGGGCGACCAAGTACGTCTTCGCCGCCAGGCTCGAACGACTCGTCTTCCCCGCACCCAAGCCCAAAGCACTCAGGCCCGACCAGCAGATCGACCCGGCCACCGGCCAGGGCGCAGACCGCCACGCCACGCTGCACATCCCCGACGAGAGCGTCGGTGCCGTGCACCTGCACATCCAACTCTTCCCCCTGGCTGACCCCGGCGAGATGGAGTTCGCCGACCGCTGGCAGGTCTACCACGGCCGCCCGGGCGAGGCGCACTGGTACTCGGCCAAGGTCCTCGGCGCCAAAGTCCGCGGCGTCGTCGTCGATGGGCCAGAAGTCATCCTCTACAACCCCCTGGCCGACGACGAGCCACGACTCCTGCGGCGCATCAACGCCGTGCGCGGCAAACTCCCCCGCCTCTTCGCCGAGGTTACGGGCATGGGGGGCGTAAGCGAGGCAACAGCCGTGGGGCTGGACCCGATGGGCATCGACCTGCGCACCAGAGTCGGCGTCGCACGCCTGCCGATGCCAGAGCTAGCAATGGACGTAGCCGCGGCGGAGCTTGCGCTGACGCGCCTGGGGTTGTAGATAGCCTGGCCGCAGATGGTCAGGCTCGTCCGCTGTGAACCACATTGCATCTAGACCACGGCTTGAATCGCAACAAGCACCCGATCGCCGGACAACTGCCTGTATTCGCAGATCACCCTGATGCCTGGCAAGAACTCCCATTCCTCATCCTCGGGATCGTAGTTATGGTTGGCCGAAAGGGTATATGAACCGTCTGGATTGAGTGTGGCCGAAACTGGGCGCCATACATCTACACCCTCGTTGCGCAGGTAGACATAGATAAGTTGAACTGGGGGTTGAGCAGCCAAGATTGTTGCTTATCGTTCCGCGAATATCCGATCTGATGATCCGGCACAGAGAGCGTAGTGACTACTTGGTGGCACCAATCTGCTCACTCTAATCTTGCCGCAGGAAGAACGTCCGGAATGCGCTGCAATGGCGAGAAATCGACTTTCCATACGTCTAGTTCGAATGGGATGCCATTGCTATCTACATAGATAGTCGCCCAAACCTCCATCCGATCTATATCTTTAAAGACTACAACCGAACGCTCACCAGCATTGGCACGCGTACCGCGTTCACGACCCTCGACGTGCAGGCGAAGACTACCCATTCCACCGTCGCTCATGCTCTCTACAAGAACATGCTCGCACCAATCGGGATCGACAGACTGCGAAAACGACAGCGGTGCGCCCAGCGTGCGCAACAGTCGGGTCTCTGATGGCGTTGGTTTACGGACCAAAGAATCGTTATCCTTGCGAGGATTCAGGGATGGCCCAAAGTGATTTGTGTCGTTCTCAAGGCGGTGTGCATTATATTGAAGTCTTTGACTATTGACAAGTATTATTCCATATATCGTTTAACATCGCTGCAATTTGGCGGCCTTTGACCCGAGATCTGCAATCGCATCCGCTTGAACGGCCTCTAGTCTCAGTCCCACTGCTTCGATATGCCGGAACGCTTACAATTTCAGGTTAGCATTTGCACCAAATCGGATTGGACCAGAACCGCCCTTGTGCACGCACATGCCATAAGGAAAGAACTTGTGGCTACCCATGACCGTCAGATTGTATGTCCACACCGGTGCATAGACGCGTTCGATTCTGTCCACGGTGCGGAGGTCGCCCTGTTTGTCGAGCATCAGGTCGCCCGGCCGCACTTCCACATCAACGACCCAGCCTCCTTTGGCCGGAGAGATCTGATGCGTAACGGTGAGTAAAAAAACCACGACAAAGCCACCTACTCCACATACACCATCGGCCGAAGCCTCGCCATCGTCGCCGGGCCGATCCCGCGCACGTTGTCGAGCTGCTCGACGCGCTCAAACGGCCCGTGCGACCGGCGGTACTCGATAATCCGCTCAGCCAGCGCAGCACCAACCCCCGGCAGCGAGCGCAGCTGCGCGCTCGTCGCGGTGTTCAAGTTCACCATCCCCGCCG
>JAJTGZ010000064.1 GCA_021299385.1 Phycisphaeraceae bacterium
CCACCCTTGGCGCTCACCGGCGCATCGGGCACACGCTGGCACAACCAGTCCAACTGTTCATCGGTCAATCGCATCGCCATGCGACTCTATTGGCACCACGACAACCATCGGTTGCGCGGTTTTGGGATAGGGTCTAGTAAGCCAGCCTGCGCACAGCGTGCTGGCCCGGCTTTTTTTATCCTCCCCTCGGCGTGCCCACCAGGGTATCAGGGCGATACGCTTGACCCGCAGGCCCTGTAGCTCAGCGGTTAGAGCAGGCGACTCATAATCGCTTGGTCCCGGGTTCGAATCCCGGCGGGGCCATTCCGGTGCCACTCCTGCAGTGGCCAAACGCCATCGCTGATTTGTATCTTTTGCTCGGAACGGTGGTAAGGTCTGAACCCTTTACACCATTGGCAAACAGAGCACATTGCTGGTGGTGCCAACATTGGGGGGCATCTGGCTGGGTATGAACTGAGGGGTTAGCAGTCGTTCAATCGGTGGGGGCGATGCTGGGGTCAACGTCAACACACACTCAGACATGCGACTCATACGCGTCGCCGAAGAACGACAGTCTATGGCGACGCTGTGCGCTGTGAGATTTACGCGTCGCTGGGCACCGATGCACTGATGGAGCTCGCCACGATCCGACTATGTGGGCCGCCCCCAACAGCATTTTGAAGATTTGCATGCTCGTACTTGCTGCGCTGTTCTTTCTGGTGATGGGCATCGCGGGGTTTATTGCACCCGCCTTCGTGGCACGTCAGTTCCAGGTGAAAGACCTGACGATCACGGGACGAAACGAGGTGCGGGCCGTGTACGGCGGCTTCGGCGTTGCCACTGTGGTGGCGCTCGTATGCGCCGTGTTCGACACCGGCGCTCGAAACGGCATTACGTTCGCCGTGATAGCCGCATCGTCATCCTCAACGCCTTCTTTGCCGGCAATCTCCTCGCCTCAGATTTGCCGGTGCTGGCCAATCCTTGACCCCCGATAACGACCTGACCGCAGACGACATTATCGTCTTCCTCAACTCTTTCTTCGCCGAGTGCTGATCGCAGCCAGACGCACCTTCTTATTGAATTTGTACAACCAAACCCCCGGCAGCTCGCCGGGGGTTTGTGCTTTGCACCATTGAGGCGTGATAACCGGTCCGCATGCGCCGGGATGGTTTGGGACGCCTGGGCAAGCCCCTGGTATGCCAACTTTCCTACACGGGCTTGCAACTCCTCCCCGCGTTTGTCAAACTCAATTAACCCCGCCCGCAATCTGCGGCCACCACGACCAACCAACCACCATGCCAGCCATGCACACATCACCCTCCAACACGACGCAGCACGCACCCACCGCGGCCCCCCACGACCACCCCCACGATCACACCCATGCCCACCCGGGCATGCACGGCACCGACCTGCCCTGCCAGTTCGAGCAACTCGAAGAGCGTCTGCTCCTGAGTTTCACCAACGCACTGGATGCTTCGTCGATCTTCCATCCACGCAGCGACCCGTTCTGGGACCGACCAGTCTTTACGATGCCCCAACTGCAAAGCTCTGCCTGGCTCCCCTCCCCCACCGCGGGCGGCGCATCAGCCGGCGTCTTTGCCTCGCCTGGCAACAACGGCCAGGGCCTGATCCGCGCGGGCGAGTTCATGGCCGATACACGCTTTGCCGGCATCCGCGGCGCGGGCTTCACCAGCGTCGTTATCGACACGGGGATCAACGCCAGCCACCCCTCCTTCGGCCCGGACAACAACGGCGACGGCATCGCCGACCGCATCGTCTACCAGTGGAACTTCGCCACCAACACACCCGGCGCCGCCGACATGAACGGCCACGGCAGCAACGTCGCCGGGGCTATTGCCTCGGCCGACACCAGCGCACCGGGCGTCGCCCCCGAGGCCGGCATTATCGCCCTGCGCGTCTTTGACAACAATGGCAGCGCCACCCTCCGCAGCGTCGAGTCCGCACTCCGCTGGGTCATCAACAACCGCGACACCTACAACATCGCCTCGGTCAACCTCTCACTTGGCGACGGCGGCCTGTATACCCAGCAGACCTCTAACCCGCTCGTCTCCGACGAACTGACCACCCTCGCAAACATGGGCGTCATCGTCGTTGCCGCCGCGGGCAACTCCTACTACAACTTCGCCAGCCAGCCCGGGCTGAACTACCCCGCAGCCGACCCGAGCGTCATCTCCGTCGGTGCCGTCTATGGCAACTCCGGCGGCACCTACACCTACTCCGGCGGCGCACACGGCTCGGCCATCACCGGCACCATCACACCATTCTCACAACGCTCATCGTGGATGGACGTCTTCGCCCCCGGCGCGCCCATAACCGGCCCTGCCGCCACCGGCGCGGGCACCATCACGATGCACGGCACCAGCCAAGCCTCTCCCATCGTCGCCGGTGCCGCGGTCCTCATCCAGCAACTGGCCGTCAACCTACTCGGCCGGCGCCTGGACCTGAGCGAGTTCCGCGAGCTACTCCGCACCGGCAGCCAGGCGATCTGGGACGGCAACAACGGCCCCGCCGGCGACCCCGTCGAGAACGACAACGTCAACCCAACCGAGCAGGCCTATCGCCTCTTGGACCTCGTCCGCCTCGGCGAGGCTCTCTACGCCATGGCCCAGCCCAGCGGGCCCGCAACCCCCGTGCCCAACACGCCCCCCACCTTCGGCACCGCATCCCCTCTGCAAGGCGCCATGAACGGCCGGGGTCTGGTCATCACCTACGAACAGCTCATCAACGCCACCGGCGCAACCGATGCCAACGGCGACGAACTCGGCCTGGTCATCAGCAGCGTCGATAACGGCCGCATGACCCTCAACGGCCGGACTGTCCGCCCGGGCATCACCACCCTCATGCCCGGCAACATCCTCGTCTGGACCCCCGCCCCAGGTGGCATCGGCGAACGCGCAGCATTCAAGGTAACCCTCACCGACAGCAAAGACGCCAGCTCCAGCACCGCGACGATCCGCATTGCCGTGGGCAACGAGACCAGGCCGATCATCCCCGGCGTGCCCGATACGCCGACCGACCCAGCGCCGCCCACTGTCTCGCAGGTCCACATTGCAACGCCGATGCTGGGCCTAGAGGTCTTGCCAGGTGCCGACACAACCTCCGACTCGAACAACAACACGCAACCAATCCGCGCGCCGCTGACCTTCCTGGACACCACAGGCTGGACGCGGACGCCGAGCGAACAGACCACCGGTGTTTCGTCAGGCCTAACTGCGCGCTTCGTTTATGGGGCCGATCAGGTGATGAACGCCCTGACGGCGGGCCTGAAACGCGCGGCCTGATCACCTGCACGCGTGCCCAGGGCCGACAGGATGGGCACACGGTTTACCCGATCGCCAAGTTCTCAGGCTCAGAACTCCTCCCTCTAGGGGAGGGCAGGAGTTGGGTTGGCAAACTTAAAAACTTAGAAACAACAAAACGGTCGGCTAGGAGATCCGGGGTACCCACAACCCCCACTCCCCCGCGCCTTCACCGCACATGCCGCAGCCACGCGACGGCCACTCCAAGCCCGAGGACTCCCAGCGTCCCCAGCGCGACCAGCGGCTTGGCGATCTCACCGATCGTCGAGCCGCGCCATACGCCACCCTCTAGGCACGCCAGCGCCCACGCCATCGGCGAGATGTTGCTGATCGTCTGCATCCACCCGGGCATGACAAACGTCGGCACCGCCGCGCCACCGATGAACGCCAGCACCATCATCACGGCCCACCCCAGCCCCGTCGCCGCACGCTCGGTCGGCGCAAAGACCGAGATGATCGCCATGATCCCCACAAACGCAAACGCCACCACGCCCCCGCCCACCACCAGCGTCGGCCAGTTCCCCAGCCGCACACCCAGCGCTGCCGACATCGAGAGCATCAGGCACATCGCAAACACGATCGTGAGCATGCAAGCGAGCGCCTTGCCCGCGATCAACCTCCACGGCGGCATCGGCGCGCACGCCAGCCGTGCAAAGACACCGCTCCGACGCTCCCCAATAAACGAAACCGCAAACCCCATGGCGGTGCCCATCACACCCCAGACCAAACCCTGCGGGAACGACACGGCAAAGGCGTTGCACGGCCCCGTCCGGCTCGGCTGTACATCCGCGAACGTGATCGCCACGGGCGCGAACGCAAACCCCCGGGCACTTGCTGATGGTTTCTCATCCCCTTCGGCTGCCTTCTTCTCCACCTGCCCCGCCCGCTCGGCACGGGCCAGAAAGACGTCGAGCGCGCCGAAGAACGTCTCAAAGACCAGACGGTCCGCCGGCGACAGGTCCTTGCTCTGGCGCGCCATCTCCATCGCCTTCTGCGCCTTCCTGCGCCCCTGCTCGGGCTTGGCCATCGCGTCCCCAAGCCCGGCATAGACGTGCTGCTGCAAAATCCCCTCCAGCATCCCGCGCTCGGCCTTCTTGCTCGGGTCGGCGCCGACCTGAACCTGCCCCTGCCCGCCGAAGAACATCTCCTCCTGCGCCTTGCCAAAGCCGGGCTGAATATACACATATGCCACCACCGCCCGGCTGAGGACCAGCTTCCTAGCCCACTCCAAAGCCTCAACCCCCGCGCCCCCCTCCCCCGGCACCGGAGGCGTATGGATGGTCAACTGCTCCGCGTCCGTCAACCGCTGAACAAACCTGCCCGACTGCTCGCTCTTGTCCGCATCAACCACGGCTATCGCAATCCGAGCAGACCCTGGCCCGCTGCCACCGAAAATCATCCCAAAGAAAAGCGCAAAGCCGATCGGGAACACAAACGTAAAGAACAACCCCGACTTATCTCGGCACAGCAGCAACAAGTCTTTGCGGGCTAACGCCCATATCTGGTGCATAGTGATCCTCTTGGAGATCGTTTCAGAACCAGGTGGCACGGGCTTCCAGCCCGTGTGATTAGACCTCTCAAACAGCCTCTTGAACGTGCATCAATCCCTCGGCGACCGACCCGTTAACGTCAGAAAAACCGATTCCAGCGTCGGCCCATGGATGCGTGCTGACTGTAACCGCCCCCCCGCCGCCGCCTGCGTCAACGCCGCGATCGGGTCGGCCGATTCCACCCGCTCAACACGCCCACCCTCACCATCCCGGCTGAACTCGAGAACCGACTGCCCACCATACCGCCCAAGCAACCCCGCCACGGTATCGATCGCCAGCACCTTGCCCGCGTCGATGATCGCAACGCGGTCGCACAGCCGCTCGGCCTCTTCCATGTAGTGCGTTGAATAAACCACCGTGCACCCGCGGCTTTTGAGCGTGCCGACGATCTCAAAGATCGCGTGCCGTGCGTGCGGGTCAACCCCCGCCGTCGGCTCGTCCATGAACACCACCGCTGGCCTGTGCAAGACTGCGGCGGCCAAGTTCAGCCGGCGTTTCATCCCGCCGGAGTAACCCTGCACCCGGTCGTGCTGCCGGTCTACCAGCGTAACGAGCGTCAGCGCCTCCTGGACGCGTTCGGCCCGCTCGCTGCCGTGCAGGTTGTAGATGGCGGCGAAGAAATCAAGATTCTCGCGCCCCGTCAGTTCGTCATACAGCGCCAGCGACTGCGGAGCCACCCCGATTGCCCTGCGCGCACCCGCCAGGCGCGGGTCGTGCCCGTGTACCCGCGCTGTCCCCTCATCGGGCGCGAGCAAACCCGTGGCGATCGAGATCGTCGTCGTCTTGCCCGCACCGTTGGGCCCCAGTAGCCCAAAGACCTCCCCGGCGTTAATGTGCAGCGACAGCCCGTCCACCGCGCGGACGCGCCCGAACGACTTGCCGATCGACTCGAGCCGGATCACGCCGAAACACCTCTTCCCGCCAGCCGCACTGGCAAACCCCTCACTCGGGCACCTTCGCCAGCGCGGCCTCGACCTCGCCCCATGTCGCCTTGATCCGCGCCGGCGAAAAATCAAAGCTCAACCCCGCAGCGGTGAAAAGCTCCTTGAGCGGGCGGGACCCACCCAGCGACAACCCCGCCTTGTACTCTCCTATTGCCTTAGCCGCGTCGCGCCGATAGTTCCCCCACAACTGCAACGCACCGAGCTGGGCGATCCCATACTCAATGTAGTAGAACGGCGACGTGAACAGGTGGCTTTGCCTATGCCAGAGCGTCGAGCGGATGTGCTCGATCCCGCTCCAGTCGCAGTCAGACCCGAACCGGTCCATCAACTTGTTCCACTCCCCCTGCCGCTGCACCTGGGTGTGCCCGGGGTTGGTGTACAACCACTGCTGGAACTGGTCGATCGTCGCCACCCACGCCAGCGTGTTGGCCAGGCTCTCGATGTGCTTGCGCCGGGCGCGGTCGGCATCGGCCGGTGAGTAAAACTCATCGAGATACGCGTGCGCCGTGAGCTCCATGCTCATGCTCGCCACCTCGCAGAACTCCAGCGGTATCTCCGACCGGTACGCCAGCAGCGGCTCACCCCGGCACAGCAGCGAGTGGAACGCGTGCCCTGCCTCGTGCACCATCGTCTCGACATCCCGCTGCACACCCGCCGCGTTCATGAAGATAAACGGCACGCGAGCACGGTCGCGCATCACCTGGTACCCGCCCGGCGCTTTGCCCTTACGGCTCTCCAGATCAAAGCAGTTCAAGGCGTCCACCCCCCGGCTCAGCATTGCAAACATCTCACCAAGGGCCGGGTCCATCCGATCGAACAACCTCCTGGTTTTGGCGACCATCTCCTCGGCCGTGTCAAACGGCTTGAGCGGCGCGCGACCCTTGACGTCCACCGCCAGGTCCCACGGGCGAAGCTTCCCCACGCCGAGGCTCGACGCACGCTGCGCATCAAGCCCACGCAGCGCCGGGACGATCGTCTGCTCGCACCCACGCGCATAACTGTGGCAATCCTCCGGCGTGTAATCAAACCGCCTCTTCGCCTTGTGCATGTAATCCCGGTAGTTCGCAAACCCCGCGTTCTTGGCGACCCGGTGCCGGAGTGCCAGCATCTGGTCGAAGATCGCTTCGAGCTTCTCTCGCTCGGCATACCGCCGCTCGGCCACCACACGCCACGCCTGCTCACGCGTCCCACGGTCGGTGCTCTCCTGATACGCCGCCATCCTCGGCAGCGGCTTCTCCTCACCACGGAAGACCACCGTCATCGCCCCGACGATCGACTGGTACTCCTGCCCCAACTTCGACAGCTCCGTCTCCAGCGGGATGTTCTCAGGCCGGAACAACGCCACCGCGTTCTTGACGTCCCGCAGATAAATCCCAAACCGCCCAGCGTCTAGCTGCTCTGCAAACGGCGAGGACGCAATCTTCTTGTCCAACTCAAAGCTCGCCTGCTTGAGCGGCGGCTCAACGTGCTCGACAAACGCCAGGTACGCATCCTTGTGCTTCTGCTCGCTGCTAAAGCACGTCATGTTGATATACAACGTCGAGCCGACCTCGCTCACGGCCGCGTCCAGCTCGCTCCGGTCCAAAATCAAACGCTCCAAGCAGTTTCCACACTTGAGGTGCCGACTAGCCAGCCCTGTATACAGCGGCTCAAGGTTCCCCCACACCGAGGCGTCCAGGTTCGACGGCACGTAATCAGACGCGGGAGTAAACGGCGCAAGCATCGGACCTCCAGTTTCATCCCCAGCCGTGCTCGGCCGCCACAGGCCAGGCCCGGCTGCAAGGGTCTGGATAGTAAACACCAGCCGGGGCCAGCAGCAAAATCCAACCCGATAAACCCAGAACATTTTCCTGCTCTGCATATCCTCCCAAACCGCCCCACCATCGCCCGCGAGACTACCCACAACCCCTCCTATACTAACCCTTTTCGAGGCCAACGACCATGCCCACCATGCAACGACCAGACCTCGCCAAACACCTTCCATCATTCACCCCCACCGGCGAGGGCCGACAACTCCAGTTCCGCGAGGCACTCCGCGAGGCCATGAGCGAGGAAATGCGCCGGGACGACCGAATCTTCCTGATGGGTGAAGAGGTGGCGTACTACAACGGTGCGTACAAAATCAGCCAGGGGATGCTCGACGAGTTCGGCCCACGCCGGATCATCGACACACCCATCAGCGAGAACGGCTTCGCAGGCTTGGCCGTCGGCGCCGCGATGTACGGCCTTCGCCCCATCATCGAGTTCATGTCCTGGTCCTTCAGCCTCGTTGCTGCCGACCAACTCCTCAACAACGTCCCCAAAATGCTCTATATGTCCGGCGGCCAGTGGGGTTGCCCCGTCGTCTTCCGTGGCAACAACGGCGCAGGCGGCCAGCTCGGCTCCACACACTCCTGGACCGTCGAGGCGATGTACGCCAACGTCCCCGGCCTCAAAATCGCCATCCCCAGCAACCCCTACGACGCCAAGGGCCTGCTCAAAACCGCCATCGTTGACGACGACCCGGTCTTCTTCATGGAATCCGAACGCATGCTCAGCGACAAGGGCCACGTGCCTGCCGAGGAGTATTACATCCCCTTCGGCAAGGCCCACCTCCGCCGGCAGGGCAGCGACGTGACGCTTGTGAGCTTCGGCCGACCGGTGAACTTTTGCATCGAGGCCGCCGGGGAACTTGCCAAGGAGGGTATCGAGGCCGACATGCTGGACATGCGCACCGTCCGCCCGCTGGACATCCAGAGCATCGCCGAGAGCGTCAAGAAAACAGGCCGAATCGTGGTCGTCGACCAGTGCTGGCCCTTCGCCAGCATCGCCAGCGAGGTTGTAACGCAGGTGTGTGAGAAGGCCTTTGACTACCTCGACCACCAGCCCATCCGTGTGAATACTGAGGACGTGCCGACGCCGTACGCCAAGGGGCTTGAAGCCGAGTACCTGCCGCACAAGGGGAAGATTGTGCGGGCGGTCAAAGCGTCCCTGCACCGGCTGTAGGCGACGACGGCGCAGACGGCCAACACCATCCTCCTCCTCAATCCCCACACCAGCAAGCACTAAAACCTTATTTGGCAATTTGCCCCTCTGACCATTTGGATATCTGGACCCCCCCATGCCCACCAACATGACCATGCCGCGCCTCTCCGACACCATGGAAGTCGGCACCATCGTCAAATGGCACGTCAAGCCAGGCGACAAGGTCAAATCCGGCCAGGTCATCGCCGATATCGAGACCGACAAGGCCACGATGGAACTGCAAACCTTCGACGACGGCACCATTGGCGAACTCTCGATCGCCGCCGGCAAGTCGTGTCCCGTTGGGCAGACCATCCTCAAGTGGCAAGGTGGCGATGACGCACCCGCCGCCTCATCTGCACCCGCAACCGCAGCCGGCGCAGGAACATCCACTGCATCCGCCGCAGGTGCAGGTGCAGCCCGGTCCACCCCTTCCACCTCGGCGTCAGCCGTCGCCGTTGCCCCCGCACCCACCACCCATCCCGCCCACTCCACCGACCGCGTCTTCGCATCCCCACTCGCCCGCAAGATTGCCGCCGACAGCAACATCGACCTCGCCCGCATCGAAGGCTCAGGCCCCTCCGGCCGCATCGTCCGCAAGGACGTCGAGGCCTTCCTCAGCACCGCCGGCTCCAACACTGGCACAGCCACTTCAGCACGCCGTGCGGACACTCTCTCCATCCTCGCCCGCCACGGCGGCTCCACCCACGACGACCGCCCCGCCCACCCCGCGCCCATTTTTAAGCCCAAGCCCCTCCCCGACTCACCCATCAAAACCGCCGCCGAGGCAGCCACCGCGCTGCCACCGATCGCCGCGCTGATGAACCCTTCCCTTGGCGCACTGGAGCGCACCAGCATCCCGCTCAGCAACATGCGCCGCACCATCGCCGCACGCCTCGTCGAGAGCAAAACGACGATCCCCCACTACCAGGTAACCATTTCCGCCCGCATGGACGCACTCTTGGCCCTGCGCACGCAGCTCAATGAGCAGCTGAGCACCCAGGGCGTCAAGCTCAGCGTCAACGACTTCATCGTCCGTGCCTGCGCACTCTCGATGCACGCCCACCCCTTCATCAACGCCCGCTGGAACCCGGCCAAGGGTGCCGAGACGATCGAACTGCTCGACCAGGTAAACGTCGGCGTCGCCATCAGCCTCGGGCAAGACAAAGGCGGCGGCCTCGTTGTCGCCACCATCCGCAACGCCGACCAGAAGGGCCTCCGCCTCATCAGTGCCGAGACCAAGTCCTACGCCGAGAAGGCCCGCACCAGAGGCCTCTCGATCGACGACATGTCCGACAGCACCTTCACCATCAGCAACCTGGGCATGTTCGGCGTCGACCACTTCACCGCCATCATCAACCCACCCAACGCCGCCATCCTCGCCGTCGGCGCCGCCATCGAGCAGCCCGTCGTCGATACCGACCCCACTGGCAAAAAGACCCTCGGCATCGGCACCGTCATGAGCATGACCATGAGCAGCGACCACCGCCTCATCGACGGCTCCATGGCCGCCCAGTTCCTCCAAACCATCAAACACATGCTCGAAAAGCCCGCCACGCTGCTGGTCTAAGCACACCCGGGGTGCACTCATCCGCTGGGGCGGTCGAACTGGTGGGGCGGTCAAACTGGTGGGGCGGTCGTCCCCGACCGCCATCCTTCGATCACCACCTACACACTCTCAATCCACCCCCCACCGCGCACCACATCCCCCACCACCCCGTCATACACCACCAGCGCCTGCCCCGGCGTAACCGCCTCCTGCGCCACCTCGAACCGAATCTCAAACCTCCCACCCCGCCCCGAGTGCGTACGACCATCCCCCGCCTCCACCACCCGCACCTCCGCGCGCACACCCTCGCTGTTGTACCGGTGCTTGACCCACACCCGCTCCCACCCCCTCGGCTCATCCCCCAGCCAGTTCGCCTCACCCACCACGCAAGAGCTGGCCAACAGCATCTCACGCGGCCCGACGGTCACCGTGTTCTTAGTTGCGTCCTTGCCGACAACAAAGACCGGGTACCCCAGCGCCACACCCACGCCGCGCCGCTGCCCGATCGTAAACCGATGATGCCCCGCATGCTCACCCACCACCTTCCCCGAAGGGTCCAGCACCACCCCGCGCCCCGCCGCTGATGCACCAAGCCTGCGATCGACGAACGACCCATAGTCGTTGTCGGGCACAAAGCAAATCTCCTGGCTATCGGGCTTGTTAAACACCGGCAGCCCCAGCTCCTGGGCCATCCGCCTCACCTCCGGCTTACGCATCTCCCCCACCGGCAACAGCATCCTCCCCAGCCGCTCCCTCGGCACACCAAAGAGTACATACGACTGGTCCTTATCCTCATCCACCCCACGCATCAACTGCGGCACCCCACCCGCACCACGCCCCACCCGCGCATAGTGCCCGCTGGCAACAAACCCCGCGTCGATCTGCTCGGCATACTCGTGCAACTTCCCAAACTTCAACCAGTCGTTGCACCGCACGCACGGGTTCGGCGTCCTTCCCGCCGCATACTCCCCGGCGAAGTAATCCATGATCCTTCCAAAGTCCTTCTTAAAGTTGGCAACATAAAACGGGATCCCCAACTGCGCCGCTACCAGCCGGGCATCCGCCGCGTCGCTCACTGAGCAGCACCCCTGGTGCCCCAGCCGCACCGGCAGCGAAACCGTCTTTCCACGCCCCTCCTGCCCAACCCCCGCCGCGCACGCCGCGCCACCACCATCCCCCGGCAGCAACTGATCGATCGCCTCCCCCGGCGACCCCAGCCGCATAAACACACCCACCACCTCATACCCCGCGCGCAACAAAACCGCCGCCCCAACCGAGGAATCCACACCCCCAGACATCGCCATCAACACCTTGCTCTTCACGCCGGCCATAGAGCAATCATACGGATCGCCACAGTTGCAGGCACCAAACCACTCCGCAGAGTGCAAGTGCACCGGCGGGCTTCTTCCTGCATCGAACCCCTCCCTCGAGGGGAGGGGCAGGGGTGGGGTTCCTCACGCCAAAGCCCCACCCACACTCACTTCAGCTCCGCATAACACCCAAACTCCATCTCCCGTCGCACCGCCCGCAGCACACGAACCCAGTTGACAATCGCATACACCACAACCGCGACAGTCGCAGGCAAGAACACCATAAGTGAAAACAGTTCAAGTGATCGTTCAACAAAGCTCACCAACGGGGTTTGATTGTCGAAGTCGATATTCAACAGCAGTATCGCGCCAAACACCGGCACTACCCCAAACCCGCACCACAACTTTGAACCCAGGTACAGCCTCTTGGTGCTCGCCATGGCCGAGTACCTGTCGCATGCCCCCGCCACCGACCGGAGGCTCCACGACAGCGTCATCACGAGGTGCACGATCGCCGTTGCAAAGAGTGCCGGTCCGGCAAAGACAATGACCCAGCCCAACTGAGACTGGAAAAAGAGGTCCATCTGTGTCATTGATACCCAAACTGTTGGCAAGACAGCCGCCAACACCGCCCCGGCACGCATCCACCAAGGGGCACACGCCGCACTACTCAATAAAAGCACGCTCGTCGCCAAGATCGCACTCACCAACCAGAAAAAACTCACCCCTAATACGTCGCCATCAACGGCGTGTTGCAAGTCCCTCACCCAAGGCCACAGCGATCCAAAGAACTCCGCAAAAATCATGAATCCAACAAGCAACACTGGCAACCCCACCCCTGCTACCAAAAACCACGCCGACCACACAAAACGCCTCCCCCTGCCCACATCCTC
>JAJTGZ010000104.1 GCA_021299385.1 Phycisphaeraceae bacterium
GGCGGAGGGCCAGGCGGATGTACCCACAGGACTGAACCATGCCCAAGATCGTGTTTGACCAATCTGATCCGATCGGGGACTTCCTGAGTGCCGCGCGGCAGGCGTCGCAGGCGGACCTGCGCAGCCGGATCATGCAGTCTCAGGTGGACGGGCAGACCTACCGGGACGCCGAGTTTGATAGGAGGGACGCTGCGGCGATGGACCGGCAGTTGTCCATGGAGAGTCAGCGGTCGGCGAACGCCCAGAAAATGGCGCGGCAGCAGAGCATCTGGCAGCAGTTGCAGCGTCAGCAGATGGCCAAACAGGAAGTTGACGCGCTGACGAAGCACTTTTCGGATCGTGGCGAACTGACCCCCGAGATTGCCGATCAACTGGCCTACTACTTGAACACGGGCGACCGGAGCAACTTGCAAAAGAGGTTCGACCCGCAGGAGCAGGCGAAGCAGGCGCGGCAGCAGGAGCAGGAGCAGGCAGACCGGGACGCTCGGGCGGCGGTGCTGGAGATGATGGGTGCTTCCAAGGATCAGATCGCGCGGGTCGTCAAGAGCAAGACGGCTTTTGACAACTTTGAGCGGGCGTTCCGCGAGCAGAAGGCGGCGAAGGAAAAAGCCGGGCAGCAGGACGCGGCGATCAAGGCTGAGGATGAGTTTGCCCAGAACAACGCGGTACGGCTCGGGATAGGGATTGCCGACGGGACCGTAACGGCCCCGATCGCGCAGGCGGATATCGCCGCGATGGACAGGCAGCGGTTTGAGCGCAGGCGGTTGATCCAGGGTGGGTTTTCGCCCGGCCAGTACGAACCTCTCCCGAGTGAGCGGCCTGTGGTTGGCAACAGGCCCCAGAGTCTTGCGCAGGTCCGGTTGCAGGGCGAGAGAATCGAGGAGACTATTAGGCGCGAGGCAAATCAAGAGATGATCAACGCCGGGATCGACCCGAGATTCCCCGGCCAGGACGGTGCCGCGATACTTGCCGAGGTCGAGTCTCGCTACGCACCGACACTCAACGCTATTCGAGAGCAGGAGATGGCCCTAGTAGGTGTGCCCATGCCCGCGCCGCGTCCGGCACGGTTCACGCCCGGCGCGGTGATCCAGCCCGCTGCGGAGGAGCCGCCGGAGGTCGCGGGCCTGCGGGCGCAGGGTATCAAACTGGTCATCGCCGACGAACGCGGGAGGCCGGTGGGCGTGCCGCCAGAGATCACAGCAAAGGCGGTGGATGGTGGGAATCGCACAAAAGAGGAGGCCCTTGTCTGGATCAAAGACTACTTGGCGAAGAATCCTTCCGCCGGTGTCCGATTGCAAGCCCAGCCAACCCGGCAGACGCCAGCACCATCCCGGTAAAAACGACGTGCTTGTAGCCCGGCGACCAGACCGACCAACCACCACCACCGGCAATCACGGCCTCTTTGTACCACTCGTCGGCGGCAAGTCTCTCGGTCCAGTCGTTCCAAAGGTCGGCGCGTTTGGATGAGGGCACACCGAACAGAAGGTGCGCGAAGGTGCAGACGACCAGAAGTAACCCGAGTGCAAGCGACCAGATGGAGAGGGCGCGTTTCATGGGTGAAGTATGGGGCATGATTGATGTTCCGACAAGTGTAACGGATTCCTACTGATTGGTTCGTGGAGTGTTCGTGATGGCCGAGGACTGGTATGATGAAGCGGTGTCTGGATCGGCCTTGGCGTCGGCTGGTGGCGGCTCGGGCGATTGGTACGATGAGGCTGTTGGCCTTGCCACCCCCCCCGGCACCGTCCGCTACGCCGGTCCGATCAACGAACTTGCCGCACGCGCCGGGCGCGGCGTGCTTGGCGTTCCGGGACAAGTCGCCGACAGTGTTGCAGGGGTAGCAACCATCGCCGATCAGGGTATCAAGGGGATCGGTCGATTCCCGATGCCGTTGGCCTCCGACTCGCCCGCCACGTACTCGGGCAGGATTGGCAACGCCATGACGGCGATGGACCCCAACCGGGCGGCCTCGATTGACGCCCGGACGAAGATCAACCGCTGGCAGTCGGAGATCGCACAACTGGAGAGCCAGAAGCGGGGCACGCTTAGGCCGGGTGATCCGGGGTGGGACCAACTCGGGCCGGACCAACAGATGGCGATGTACCAGAGGGCGCGGCAGGAGCGGGACAACCCGCAGAACGCGCGGATCGACGCGGAGATCAACGTTCGCAGGCAGGCGATCCAAGAGGCTATCAGGATGGCTGCGCAGGCGGAAACCGCACTTGGGCAGGCGTCGCCGCTCTCTGATCTTGCTGTAGGTGCTATCGAGGTTGGGGATGAATACAACGCCTTCAGGGACCGGGTGTTGCCCCCATCTGCCGCCTCGGCAGACCGGTCGTGGTACAACCCGATGGAACTGGCTGGAGGGGCACTGGAAAACGCTCCACAGATCGGTGTTCAGACGGCTGCGGCTTTGGCCGGTGGAGCGCCCGGCGTGCTTGGTGCGATTGGCCGAGCTGGCCGGTTTGCCGCCGCTGGTTCGGCGTTTGAGCTCGGGGATGCCACACGATCGCAGGTCGAGGGGTTCCGGCGGCAAGGCCAGTCCACGCGGGATGCTGTAGCCAACGCCGCCGCGCCCGCTTCGGTCGTTGCATCGGTCAACACCCTGCTCGAAGGTCTTTCTGGCCTGGGTATCTTCCCGGATAGGGCTGCCAAGGAAGCGGCCCGCAAGGCTCTGACGGAGCGGGCGATGCGGCTTGGCCGCGCTGCCGGTGCTGAGGGGTTGACCGAAGGTCTACAGGAAGGCACCTCGGCGGTTGGTGAGAAGGTTTCAGGTGCTGACCCCAACGCTCTGGATGCCCAGCGGATCGTCCCCCGCATTGGCAGTGCAATGGCGACGGGGGCAATCCTTGGCGGTGGTGTCGGCGTCCTCTCACCGCGCGGCAACGCTGGCGCGGTCGGGTCGGAATCGGGGTCAAACAATGCAAACGCCAGTGGTCGTGATCCTGTACCCAACGCACCCGCACGATTCGATCCTCGCGTGGCGCAGGAGGCTTTC
>JAJTGZ010000065.1 GCA_021299385.1 Phycisphaeraceae bacterium
CCCATGCACTTTGACTCACACGCACCCGTCATCGCCGACCTTGAGGCGCGGATCTTGACCATCCGCGACTCGCTTTAACTACGGGCCAAAGGTCCAGCGACGCAACGAACTCAAACAACAGATGGAAGGCGCCGAGTTCTGGTCCAACCAGGCCGCCGCCAAGGCTGTCGTCGATGAACTCAAACTCCTCGGCTCCATGATCGACCCCGTCGAGAAGTTCGGCACCAAACTTGAAGACGCACGCACCGCCTTCGACATGGCCCGCGAATCCGGCCCGCCCGGCCAGCCCGACAAAGACTTCCTCGCCGAGGCCGACGGCATCCTCTTTGACCTCAACACCCAGATCGACGCCCTCGAAATGCGCTCGCTCATGAGCGGCCGGCACGATTACCGCAACTGCTTCGTAACCATCTCCGCTGGCGACGGCGGCACCGAGGCCAACGACTGGGCCGAGATGCTCTTCCGAATGTACCTCAACTACCTCGAACGCGCCAACTTCGCCATCGAAGAAGTCGAACGCGGCTTCGGTGCCGAGGTCGGCATCGACAGCGTCACCCTCCACGTCAAAGGCCCATACGCCTTCGGCTACCTCAAGTGCGAACGCGGCACCCACCGCCTCGCACGCGTCTCACCCTTCAACGCCCAGGGCAAACGCCAGACCAGCTTCGCCAGCGTCGAAGTCACACCCGAGTTCGAGGACGTCAAGGTCGATATCCCAGACCGCGACCTCGAAGTCACCCCCTTCGTCCGCGCCTCAGGCCCAGGCGGCCAGAACGTCAACAAGGTCGCCACCGCCATCCGCATGCTCCACAAGCCCACCGGCATCACCGTTGTTGCCAACACCTTCCGCGACCAGCCGCAGAACCGGGCGCAGTGCCTCCGCATCATCCAAGCCAAACTCGAGCAGATCGCCGAGGAAAAACGCGAATCCGAGATCAACGCCGCCAAGGGTGGCAGCATGGACACCGGCTGGGGCACACAAATCCGCAGCTACGTCGTCTACGACTCCCGCGTCAAAGACCACCGCACCGGCCACGAGAGCGGCGACGTCAACAAGGTCCTCGCAGGCCACATCCAACCCTTCATCGACGCCGAGCTCATGCGCCGCCGAAAAGAACAAGCCAACGCCGCCATGAACCGCTAACAAACCATTTGCCACCCAGTGGGGCGGGCTTGGTAGGGCGGGCTTCCAGCCCGCCTCTTGATCTTCCAAGCCCAGGTGGAGCGGGCTTCCAGCCCGCCTCTCAATCTTCCAAACCCAGGTAGGGCGGGCTTCCAGCCCGCCTCTTGATCTTCCAAACCCAGGTGGGGCGGGCTTCCAGCCCGCCTCTTGATCTTCCAAGCCCAGGTGGGGCGGGCTTCCCAGCCCGCCTCTTGATCTTCCAAACCCAGGTGGGGCGGGCTTCCCAGCCCGCCTCTTGATCTTCCAAACCCAGGTAGGGCGGGCTTCCAGCCCGCCTCTTGATCTTCCAAGCCCAGGTGGGGCGGGCTTCCAGCCCGCCTCTTGATCTTCCAAACCCAGGTGGGGCGGGCTTCCCAGCCCGCCTCTCCGGCTCTCAACGCCCACCCTACCCCACAAACGCCCGCAGCGCACCCACAAGCTGCTCCCACACCCCCTCAGGCTCGCGCCCTGCATCCAGCACCGAAAACCGCCGCGGGTCGCTCTTGGCCTGGTCCAAATACCCCTGCCGAACGCGCCGGTGAAAGTCCAACCCCTTCGCCTCCATCCGGTCCAGCAACGGGCTCAGGCGCTTGCCCGCCTCCTCACTCTGAAGATCAAACAAGAGCACCAGATCAGGCATCAACCCGCGCGTCGCCACCCGTGCCGCCGCGGCTATATCCGCCGAAGGCAACCCGCCCGCGCTCCCCTGATACGCCAAGGTGCTCGACACAAAACGGTCCGCCAGCACCAACTCCCCACGCCCAAGCGCCGGCAAGATCACCGTTTCCACCAGCTCCGCCCGGCTGGCCATATACAACAGCATCTCACAACGCACCGTCATCCCAACAAGGTCGCGCGTCAACAGCGCCTCACGAATCTTCTCACCCACCGGCGTCCCCCCCGGCTCACGCACCGACGTAAACGCCACGCCCTCTGCCTCCAGCACCTCGATCAGCCGCCGGCTCTGCGTGCTCTTGCCAGAACCATCCGGCCCTTCAAGCACAATAAACTTCCCCGCCAGCCGACGCAAAAACGTGTACCGGCCCGATGAAACGCCCAGATTGTCACCCGTGCTCGTCATGCCCGCCAGCGTAGCCCACCTCGGGCATGGTCGGGTGCTGTTTGGATTTTCCGACCAACTATCTCCCCTCACCCCAATCCCCTATCCTCCAACAATCACCAACCCTCCCGCCAACCCTCACCTACCACCCCCGCCCGGCCGATACCCCCGTTCCACCCACGCCAGGGGCCACTGACACCCCCACTTGGGCCTCTACCCCACCCGCAACGCTCCCAAGGAGTTCCGCCCCCCATGTCCAGCAAACGCGCGCTCATCACCGGCATCACCGGCCAAGACGGCTCCTACCTCGCTGAGTTCCTCATCGCCAAGGGCTACGAGGTCCACGGCCTCATCCGCCGATCCTCCAGCTTCAACACAGGCCGCATCGACCACATCTACCTCGACCCCCACATCAAAGGTGGCCAACTCCGCCTGCACTACGGCGACCTCTGCGACGCCAACAGCCTCAGCAAACTCATGCGCAGCATCCACCCCAGCGAGGTCTACAACCTCGGCGCACAAAGCCACGTCCGCGTCAGCTTCGATATGCCCGTCTACACCGCCGAGACCGTCGCAATGGGTGCGCTCAAACTCCTCGAAGCCATCCGCGAGTACCAGACCGAAACCGGCAACCACGTCCGCTACTACCAGGCCAGCTCCTCCGAACAATACGGCAAGGTCCTCGAAGTCCCACAAACAGAAACCACTCCCTTCTACCCACGCAGCCCCTACGCCTGCGCCAAACTCATGGCCCACTGGGCCACCGTCAACTACCGCGAAAGCTACGGCCTGCACGCCTCCTGCGGCATCCTCTTCAACCACGAATCACCACGCCGCGGCGAAACCTTCGTAACTCGCAAAATCACACGCGCAGTCGGCCGAATCAAGATGGGCCTGCAAGAGAAGGTCTACCTCGGCAACCTCGACAGCAAACGCGACTGGGGCTACGCCGGCGACTACGTCAAAATGATGTGGATGATGCTCCAGCAAGAGAAGCCCGACGACTACGTCGTCGCCACAGGCCGCACCATCACCGTCCGCGAGTTTGCCGAGATGGCCTTCAAGCACGCCGGGCTTGACTTTGAACGCCACGTCCAGTTTGACCCACGCTACCTCCGCCCCGCCGAGGTTGACCTCCTCCTCGGCGACCCGAGCAAAGCCGCCAAAAAACTCGGCTGGAAGCCGGAGACCACCGTCGAGCAACTCGCCAAGATGATGGTCGAGCACGACACCGAACTCGCCCGCCGGGAAAAAACCCTCCGCGACGCCGGGCACCAACTCCCCGACTCCAGCGGCCACGACCAGTAAACAACCGAATGACGCAGGACTCTGAAACCCCTCCCCCAGAACCTTCTGGCCGTGAGGGGCAACTGTTGGGTGCGCACCCTCTAAGACACGCTAATCAAGAGGTTCGCGGAGGGTGCGGAGGTTGGCGGAGGGACGCGGAGTAAATTCCTGGGGTGATGCTTACGGCCACCAAAGCCACCCAAAAGAGAACTCTGCCACTCTGTCACTCTGCAACTTTGCCACTTCACCACTCAGCATCTACCCCTCTGCTCCTTCGTTCTCTGAGTAAACTCCTTCTGGGATCTCTGGGCCCTCTGGAGTAAAACTCTTTCCCAACGCGAACCCCTCCCCCGAGGGGAGGGGCAGGGGTGGGGTTGGCCGCTGTTTACAGCCACGAAATACACATACCACATCAAGCGAACGATGGTCGGCTCGGAGAGCCGACCTACCCCAGTGCCCACCATCCCATACCATCACCCCCCATGCCCGCTTCCGCACCCACCTTGTTGGACCCCGGCCTGATCCTGCGCCAGCGTTTCGCCGCCGCTGCACTGCGCGCCTTCCCCGGCGTCGATCTACCCGACCCGATCATCACGCTCTCGCAAAGCCCGAAGTTCGGCGACTATCAGTGCAACAGCGCGATGCCGTATTCCAAACTGCTCTCTAAGCCCCCGCGCCAGGTCGCCGAGGCCCTCGTCGCCGCCGTGGATATCGCTGACATCGCCGAGCCGTTGACGCCAGCCAGCATCGCCGGCCCGGGCTTCATCAACATCACGCTCAGCCACACCGCTGTCGCTTCGCTGCTTGCACAGCTCGACACCCCCGACCTCGGCCTCCCTATCGATCCCGACGCGCCGGTAACCGTCGTCGATCTCTGCGGCGTCAACCTCGCCAAGCAGATGCACATCGGGCACCTGCGCAGCACCGTCATCGGCGACACCCTCGCACGCGTCCTCGAGCGCACCATCGGCCCGGCGAAAGTCAAACGCCAGAACCACGTCGGCGACTGGGGCCTGCCCATCGCCATGGTTACCGCAAGGCTCATCGACCTGGAAAACGCCCAACAGATCGACCTGGCCAAACTCACACTCGACGACCTCGACGCGATCTACAAACAAGCCAAGCAGCAGTGCCAGGCCGACGAAGAAGGCCTGCAAACCGCCCGCGCCTGGGGCATGGGCCCCAAGATCGAGGCCGAGCTCGAAGCCGCCAACGCCGAGCCGCTCGCCCATCTCGCCCGCGCCAAGTCCACGCTGGTCGCGCTGCAATCGGGGGACCCCGATGTCCGCCGCGTGTGGAAGCGCATCTTCGATACAACCATGGCCGCCTGCCTGGCGACCTGCGCACGCCTGAACGCCAGCATCAGCCAGGCCCACACCGCCGGCGAGAGTTCGTACGAGAACAAACTCGCACCCCTGGTCGCCAGGCTTGAACAATCAGGCGTTGCCGAGCTTGGCAGCGGCGCGCTCATCATCAAGCTCGATGATATGGGCATCCCAGAGCCGTGCCTGATCCGCAAATCCGACGGCGGCTACCTCTACGCCACCACCGACCTGGCCGCGATCATGCACCGCACCTCCAGCGTCGCCACCGGCGGCCTGGGCGCTTCGCGCGTGGTCTACTGCGTTGACGCCCGGCAATCCCTCCACTTCCGCCAGGTCTTTGCCGCCGCGCGCAAGGCCGGGCTGGTCGCTCCCAATATCTCCCTCGAGCACGCCGCGTTCGGCACGATCCTCGGCGAGGACAACAAGCCCTTCAAGAGCCGCTCGGGCGACTCCGTCAAACTCGGCGACGTGATCGACGAGGTCGTCGCCGCCGCGCTGTCGCAACTCCGCGCCCGCCCGCGTGCGCAGGAGATGACCGAGCCCGAGATGGCCCACATCGCCCAGGGCGTCGCACTCGCGGCAATCCGGTACACCGATCTCTCGACCGAGCGGATCAAGGACTATGTCTTCTCGATCGCCCGCATGGTCTCGTTTGAGGGTCAGACGGGGCCCTACCTGCTCTATGCGCTGGCGCGTGTGTGCAGCATCCTGCGCAACGCCCAGGGGCAGGGGCTGTTGACTGATTCGCCGACCGCCGGCCCGATCGCAGTCGCCCACCCGGCCGAGAAAGCGCTGGCACTGGTGCTGCTGCGTTACCCGCAGGTGGTGCGGGATGTCGATCGCACGCTGGAGCCAAGCCGGCTGTGCGCGCTGCTGTATGAACTGGCAGGGGCGTTTGCGCGGTTCTTTGAGGCGTGCCCGGTGCTCAAGGCCGAGGACGATGGCACGCGGAACGCGCGTCTGCGCCTGTGCCAGTTGACCAGGCGCGTGCTGACCGACGGGCTGGGCCTGCTGGGCATCCCCGCGATCGAGCGGATGTGATCGCGCGGCCTCACCCCCCACCCCCCACCCCCCGCCGATCTCCACGAAAGTGCGACCAAAACCTGCATTTGCCCCAGGAACGCGGCCGAGGGTCGGGTGGTACTCCCGGAGCCTCCGGCACGCCGACGCGGCAGAAGCCCGGCAAATGCCCATTGCCGGGGTCGCGCCACAGCCTACGAAAAAACACTGAATATCCACCCACTCGGGTGCCCGCTCACTTGGGCATAGTCATCTGCCCGAGCATCGCATCCAGCGAGGGAAGCCCCGCATCGACGGCCTCCTTCGGCCCGGTGATCCGCACCTGCACCGGGCGAGCGGCACCCTCGATGATCACGCCGACGAAGCGGGTGTTGGGCACGGGCGGCGCGGCGGCACCGGTAGGGGTCATGCCGCGGTACTCGCCGAGCATGTCGATGCGTGTAACAGCCAGGCCGGCGATCTCGCTGATGGTGATCAGTGGCTCGCGCACGCCGGTCATCTGGCGTTGCCAGCGTTGGAGGTTGGCGTCCTTGCCACCACCCTCGACGACGAAGAACGCCGCACGCGCCTCGCCGGCGGGTGAGGCAAATCGCAAGTCGGCGACGGGAGCGAACGGGGTGCTGGCAACCGGCACGGGCTTCCACCCAGGCGGGACGCGCAGGTTGATGCCGCCGACGGTGAAGGCGCCGATGTCGGCCTGAGGCGGATTTGGTGCCGGGGCCAGCGCCGGGGGCTGGGCCGGTGCTGCAGCCGCTGGTTGCGAGGGTGCTTGCGGCGCGGGCGTGCCCGAGCGTTGGGGCATCGGCAGCGGGGCTTTTTCTTCGCAGGCTTGCAGTGCAAGCGCGCCAAGAGCCAGGAGGCAGGTCAGTGTGCGTGTCATGCTCAAGGATACCACGCCCGCTCGGCTTACTGAACTCGGCTCAGCGGCCCTCAAAGAGCCTCTCGGCGAGTTGCTCGGGCAGTTGCGGCACCGCGCGGATTTTGGCAACCGTCGCCTCGATGTCGTAAGGGACGCGCACGAACTGCACGCCACGCTCGTCGAGGACGACGTAACTGGCCCGTGGGTCCATGTCGCGTGGCTGGCCGACCGAGCCGACATTGATGATCGCTTTTTCGCTCTCGTTGAAGAGGTAGGTGCTGTCGGTCAGTTCGCCGGGTGGGTAGAAGTCAGGTTCATCGGTAAACACGCCCGGCACATGGGTGTGCCCGACGACGCAGATCTTGGGGACGCGCTCGAAGATGGTGATGAGTTTGTCGGGGGCGGTTGTTACGTCCTCGGGGAAGATGTACTCGTTGATCGGCCGGCGCGGTGAGCCGTGCACGGCCAGCAGGGCCGTTTGGCCGTCGGGGCAGGTTTCGACGACGCGCACGCGGAGTTTGCCGAGGAACTCGTAGCGAGCGCGGCGGATGGCGTCGTCGGGTTCCTGGTCGAGTTGGTCGCGGGTCCAATATGCCGCACTCTCGGCTGCGCGGTTGAAGTTGGTCGGCTCGTAGAGGACGCCGAAGTCGTGGTTGCCCATGAGGGACCACTGGCAGTGCTGGCGGACAAGGTCGACGCACGCGCCGGGGTTGGGGCCATAGCCGATGATGTCGCCGAGGCTGATGATGCGAGTGATGCCGCGGGATTTGATATCAGCGAGCACGGCCTGAAGGGCCTCAAGGTTGCCGTGGATATCGCTGATGATGGCGGTGGTGGGAACGGTCATTCGGGGTCCTGGTGGTGAAGGGGATGATAGAGGGGTGGGCGGGGGAGGTTCCTCTGCCCATTGGGGTCAGGTTTGTGAGTGCGCGGCGTTGCGCTGTGTTTCACCCCCCACTCGTTCCGCGATGCCCAGAGCGGCATAGCTTCACGAGTGGCTACATCCCGTGGCCCCTTCGGGGCCGGGTTCGATGTGTTGCTATGTATTTCTGAATTCTCTGACCCTCCATGCCTCTGATATGGATCACTGTTGATTGTCGCGCGTTCGAAGTGGTTAACCCCACCCCTGCCCCTCCCCTCGGGGGAGGGGTTTCGCACGAGGAATATCGGCGAGCCTTTGAGTGAAGTCACTTGATTCCGAGGAGGTTGGAAACTCGCCCCGCGCGGGGTCAATGATGGGTCATGCTGACGCGATATGACCTTTACCGTGCGTGCGTGCAGGATGCGCCGAGGATGGTGCGGTTTGTGCAGGGTGTGCACGGCGGGAGGGCGCTCGTGCTGCGGGAGGACTTTGCCGGGCCGGCGTCGCTGGCCGGGGCGTGGGTGGGGTTGTCGCGAGCGCACCGGGCGGTGGCGGTGGACCGGGACCCCGAGCCGTTGTCGCACGCACGCAAGCACCCGCGCGTGCGCCTGCGGGTGATGGACGTGCTGGAGTGCAAGGAGCGGGCTGATTGTGTTGCGCTGCTGAACTTTGCCGTGTGCGAGTTGCACACGCGCGCGGTGCTGGTGGCATACTTCAAGCACCTTCGGCGGCTGTTGCGTGCCGGGGGCGTGGTGGTGCTGGATATCTACGGCGGTGAGAATGCGTTCGCACGCGGGGCGATCGACGCCAAACGCCTATTGCCCGATGGGAGAGAGATCATCTATACGTGGGAGCAGGTGGAGGCCGACGCGACAACGGGGATGGTGCGCAACGCGATGCACTTTGACGTGCGGCCTGCCAAGGGTGCGAAACGGAAGGTCAAAGGTGGCGATGCACGAGAGCAGTTGCATTGGCCGGGGGCGTTTGAGTATCGGTGGCGGTTGTGGTCGATCCCGGAGTTGCGGGACGCGATGGCCGAGGGCGGGTTTGGGCACACGGAGGTGCACGCCGGGCTTGGAGATGCGGTGGATGGGCACGGGCGGGTACACGCGCGGGCGATAGGGCCTGGGGAGAGGCTGGAGGGGGACTGGGTGGCGTATGTGGTCGGGCGGGGTGGGGTTGGTTGATGGGGGTGGTTGACCGGGGCGGGTGGCGGGGTAGACTTTCGGCCCTGGACTGACGGGTTTCGGTTTGCAGAGTTGGCCCCATCGTCTAGCCTGGTCCAGGACACCAGGTTCTCATCCTGGTAACATGGGTTCGAATCCCATTGGGGTCACTTGATAAGCAGCGGGGCGCCCGATGGGTGCCCCGCTGTTTGTTTTGGGGGTGGGGTTGAGATTGGAAAAGAGTTTTACTCCAGAGGTTCCTGAGAGGCCGGGGGGAATCTACTCAGAGGACGGAGGAGCGGAGGGGTAGTGGCAGAGTGGCAGAGTGACAAAGTGGCAGAGATGCAAAGTTTCTTTGTGGGTGACTTTTGTCGCAGCAGGCATCAACCCCGGCATCTCCTCCGCGTCCCTCCGCCAAGCTTCGCGGCCTCCGCGAACCTCTTCTTCTTGGTCTGTTCCATGTGCGAACCCCATCCCTGCCCCTGCCGCCAGAACGTTCTGGGGGAGGGGTTCTAGAGACCCTCAGAGGTGCTTTCGCTCACTCTTTGCGGTTGGCCTTGATGGCCTCGTCCAGGAGTTCGGCGGGTGGGATGGGGTTGTGGAGGCGGACGGGTCGGCCGCAGTCGGGGCAGATGGTTGGCTCATTGATGCCGATGTGTTCGTTGAGCAGGACGTGCGTGGGGTTGAGTTTGGCCTTGCCGTCTTTGGTCCAGAAGCAGCGTTCGGTGCGGAAGAGGGTCTTCTGGCCGGTGCTGGGGTTGATGAAGGGTGGGTGTGTGCCGGGGAGGAGTTTGACGCGGAAGAGTTCTTTGGTTTTCGAGTCGATGAGTGTTACGTTGCTGGTCTCGGCGGCGGGGTCGCCCCCGCTGCGGAGCTGGATGGTCAGGAGGATCGCGGCGAGGATGACGGCGGCGATGGAGCCGACGATTTTGATTTTCTTTTTGCGGTCCTCAGGGTCGCCCTGGCTGACGCCACGGTAGCCACCCTTTATCCCACCTTTTTCTTGTGCAATGCCTTCCAGGAGCGAGCCGGCCATGGTGGGTTCCAGTGTGGGATCGGGCTTGTTGAGGCGTCGAGGTTCGGCGGGTGCTGCGGGCGTCGGGGCGCTGGTCAGGGGACGATGTAGGGGTTGGTGGGGCTGACGGAGCCGATTTTGTTGGCGAAGTTGGCGAGTGTGTAGTTGTAGAACTGTAACCTGTCAGTGATTTTGGTCCCGCTGGGGAACCAGTAGTCGGGGTTGGTCGCCTGCCCATCGTCGAACTGGCGGACGGAGCCATCGAAGAAGGCCATGTTGCCAAGGACCTGCTTTTCGCTGCGGTCCTCTGCGGATTTTTTGCCGTGGCGGAAGCCCCAGACGCGAGCGTCGAAGATTAATCCCTGGGGGCCGAATACGAAGGCTCTGCGGAGGGGTTCGCCTGGGGCGGCGCTGCGGTCGACGGAGCGGTTGTTGTTGAACCAGATGCCTGTGTCGGCAAAGGAGCCGCCGAAGTTGGCGGTGGGCCGGTCGTCGAAGTCTGGCTGGGTGTTCACCTCGGAGTAGCGCGCGCCGTCATAGACGGCGACCTTCTGGTTGCCGATGCGGTTGAGTGTGATGGGGGTGGGGTACCTGAGGTTGCGGATATTCGGGCGGATGCCTGTGCCAAAGGGTGGGGGGTCCTCGGTGGAGGTGAACTGCGTGCTCATGCAGTAGGCAATCTGCGGGCCTGTGCCAGGGGAGTTGGCCGATGGGATATAGGGGCTAGCGATGACCTGGTTGGCGGGGTCTCTCATCCAGGGGAGCTGGTTGCGGTACCAATCGAACCGCTCGATGCGCGTTGCCGGGGTATTCTCGGAGGGGTCAGCGGGGTTGCCCGGGCCGTCGTAGCCCATGAACTCGGCCATGGGACCGACCCAGTCAAAGATCTGCACGGCTGTGCCGTTCCATTGAGTTTCCCGTTCGCCGATTCTACTTGGCCCGCCGGGGGTAGCCTGGAACCACCAGAAGCCGGTGGTGCTCGGGCTGCCCAGGATGGCGTCTTTGGAATCGGTGGCGTAGGTGTTGATCCCCTGCGCGATGCTGCGCTGGTTGCTCTGGCACACGATGTTGCGGGCCGCCTCGCGCGCCCTGGCCAGGCCGGGCAGGAGGATGCTGATGAGCAGCGCGATGATGGCAATGACCACCAGGAGCTCGACGAGCGTGAAGGCCCGGCGGGGTGCACGGGGTGATCGATGCGGGAAGTTGAACGGGTTTGGTTTGTGGGGGAACACGGACAACTCCTTGGAAACGGCATGACCAGGCAAGGACCCGGCATACTAGGGATTCAGCCGAGTGATGCACACTGGTTGTTCCAGCCTTGGCATGTCGTTTACTGTGTATTGCTGATGAGAACGGGCTTGTTTACACAATCTTTACAAAGCAGCGAGCACGGGACCGGGAGGGGCATCCAAACTAAGATCGAACAAATCGGCTTTGGTTGGGGAGAGTGGGCCGAGTTACGGGCGGGTGGGTGTGGTGTGGGGTGTGTTGATGCTGAGAGGGTCTTGGGTTGGGTCGGGGAGGTGGTCGAACTCGTCGCCGCGGAAGAGGGAGCCGAGGTAGACGCGGCGGACCATCTCATCGTTGATGAGTTGTTTGGGCGTGCCCTCGGCGAAGACGCGGCCGCCGTCGATGATGTAGGCGCGGTCGCAGACGCGGAGGGTCTGTTGGACGTTGTGGTCGGTGATGAGGCAGGCGATGCCGAGGCCGGCGAGTCGGCGGATTTCGGTCTGGAGGTCTTCGACGGCGATGGGGTCAACGCCGCTGAAGGGCTCGTCGAGCATGATGAGTTTGGGGTTGGTGATGAGCGAGCGTGCGATTTCGAGTTTGCGGCGTTCGCCGCCTGAGCAGGTGCGTGCGGTCTGGTGGGCTTTGTGGGTGAGGCCGAACTGCTCGAGGAGTTGGGCGGCACGCTGGTGGCGCTGGTCGGCGGTCAGTGGGAGTGTTTCGAGGATGGCCAGAAGGTTGGCCTCGCAGGAGAGTTTCCAGAAGACGCTCGGCTCTTGGGAGAGGTAGCCCATGCCCAGGCGTGCGCGCTGGTACATGGGCAGGGTGGTGGCGTCTTGCCCGTCGAAAATGACGCGGCCCTGGTCGGCGTCGATCATGCCGATGCACATGCGGAAGCTGGTGGTTTTGCCTGCGCCGTTGCGGCCCAGGAGGCCGACGATCTCGGCGCGCTCGACGCGGATGGAGACGCCGGAGACGACCTGTCGCCCGGCGAAGGACTTGTGCAGGTTGGTGGCTTGGAGCAGGGGCACGGGGGAAGCCTACGCGCGGCGGCGAGGCCGGGGGTGTGGATGGCAGCCTTAGAGAAGCTGTGTCTGAAGTCTGGCTCTGGTGGCACTGGCCTCTGGCCTGTGCGGAAGGGCCCGCGTGGTCCGCACAGGCGGGACGCCTGTGCCACGATTTGATGCGTGGTCCGCACAGGCGGGACGCCAGTGCCACCATTTGTTACAGTCTCTGGTACGGATCATCGCTGAATGTTGTGCATCCGAAGTAGCCAACCCCACCCCTACCCCTCCCCTCGGAGCCTGTTGCGCCATTGTTAGGTATTGACAACTCAAAGAGTGGCGTCCATGCTTGGATTTCCCGCCAAGGAGCCATCG
>JAJTGZ010000066.1 GCA_021299385.1 Phycisphaeraceae bacterium
TATCAACCCCCGCCGCACCAGCATACTGGCTCACAACGGGGATGCTGCCAGCAAACTTGGCGATCGCCGACCGCTGGGCCATCTGGGCTTCGAGGTTGGCAAACGCATCATCGCTCTGGGCTTTGAGTGCTTCCAGAGCCGACTGGCGGGTAACACGCGCAGCGGCAAACTCCGCCATGACCTGCTCGGTGTTGACCGCCGCGGCGGCCACGGTGTCTGCGAGCTGCACCTCGCGGTTGGCCTGATCGACCTTCGTCTGGGCGGCAATCCTGCGCACCTCCGCCTCGGCCTTGGCCTTTGCGGTCCTCACGGCCGCCTCAGCCTTGGCCTTGTCGGCGGCATCATCCTTAGCGGCCTGCGCCTCGGCCTTGGCAACCTGGGCAAGCAACTGATCCCCGGTAACGGGCTTGCCGTCAAACGGGCTATCGACCGTCGGCGGCGAGCACCCAGCCAGCGCACCGGCAAAACCAAGAACCAACCCCACCAACACCGCCGTGCACGCGCGAGCAGAGATCATCTTCATGCCCTCCCCCATCGACCGAATCCACTATCGCTGCGCGCGGCCCGCACCACTTCACCTTGGGTACCCCGGCCCTGGGTACCCCGGACCTCCGGGCCGGGCATCGGTGGGGCGGGCGTCCCCGCCCGCCTCTCGGGCGTCGGTGGGGCGGGCGTCCCCGCCCGCCTCTCGGGCACCCCGGACCTCCGGGCCAGTCCTCGACAGCGCGGGCGCGCTAAACGCACCCTTGCCCACCCACACCCCCACACAGGGGATCAAAACACCCCCTTTGAGCAAAAAAAGACACCCTTCGCAAAGGGTACAACTTTTTTCCAAAAACCCGCGCCACGCCCTAAAAACGCCACTTTTACAAAAAATAGTCAACTTGAGGACATCACTTTGCAAGGGTCCAAAAAACCCCAAAAGTCCTCCTGGCTGACCCTTCATTGAGCAAATCAGCGCGCCCAGCGCGCCCAGCGCGCCCAAACTTTCGACCCTAACAGCCAAAACCCCAAACCAGCCCCCATACACACCCCTACCACCACAAAACCACTACCACAAACTTCCCACATCATGCAACGATCTTACGCAATCAGGAACCCAAAAACCGCCAAACCCAACCCCACCCACAAACGTCGCCTCGCGTCCTCATTGCGTGGCCACCCCTCCCGGTAGTACCTAACAATCCTGCTAAGTTAGTGCCGTTTGGGCGCGCTGGGCGCGCTGGGCGCGCTAAAGTCAATACTGACACAGTGGTCAAATCAAAGGGTAGTGTACCCCACCCTTCATTCCCGACCCTCTGTTTCCCCCATCAGCCGTAATGCAAACAGCGCGCCCAGCGCGCCCAAACGTCGATATAGATTGAGAATGGGGGAGCGGGGGAAAGACGTGCCAACGCCCCACCGCAATGGGTTGAGCACCAGCAACGGCATCAATCGGCAGCAGGCTCAGAACGGTGGCGGATCGTCGTCGTCCTGCTCGGGCTTCAGCCACTGTTGCTGTGCCTTCTCCGACACCGACTCCCCTGTCCACTCGGGCCTGCGAACACCTGGCGGTAGATCAACCAGTTTCATCCGCCTAAAGACCCTGACGTTGCGGCTGAGTCGAACCCCATCAGCGTTCGCCCTTATCAACCGCACGCGCCCAGTCTGCGAGCCATCGCCAGAACCCTTTGGCACACGGCACTGCGGGAACATCCCATAGATCGCTGCTGCAAACCGCTCCAACGACCCAGGCGCGTTCCCCCCGTTCTCACACCACCGCTGCCAGGCGGCAAAGGCGTCCGGCTGCCACACCACGTCGGCATCGCTCTCGGTTACCTGCACATGGTCCTCAACAAACGCCCGCACAGGTGAACTAAGCCGCTTGAATCCCTCCCGCTGGTCCTCACTCACAGCAGGCTCAGTAACCCCAGCCTTCACCCGCACACGGCCCAGCAGCCGTTTATATCCAGCCAGCGCCCACAGCGTGATACCTTCGAGTTCCTCGGACAAACGCTCAATCAACCCCATGTCCTCCCGGCCCAGGTACGTCTTTGTCAGCGGCAAGAAGACGAACCGGTGTGCCAGTGCCGTGCTCTCATCGCGCAAGTTGGGCGTGTCGTTGGAATAGATCACCAGCGTCGCCGGCAGCCGCATCGACCGGATCACCTTGTCGTTCTTCCACTCGACCTCGACGGCGTCGTCCCCGCTGACCATCTTGATCTTGTCGACGGCCTCGGTCGAGTCGATCATGTGGCTCACCTTGGCATCGCTCATCACCGCCAGGTTCTTGCCCACCCACGCCGACCAGTGGAACTGCCTGGTCATGGCGCGAAAACTCGTCGCCACCACGTTGCGTTCACCCACGACCATCTGCCAGACCTTGTCGATCGTCCCCTTGCCCGCGCGTTGCGGCCCGATGATGAGCGGCACCTTATGCACCAGCCGCCGGCCCGACAGGCTCTGGCCAAAGAACTCCCCGAGCGAGTCGATCCACGCATCGTCCTCGTCGGTGATCTCGCGCAGGAAGGCAAGCCACTTCGGGCACTTGGCCTCGATGATCTCGCCGATCAGCGTCGAGTCCCCATCGTGGTGCGCCGCCCACGCCGCAGCGATCTCATCGCCCGCCGGAACGGCAAAGTCGCGCACGCTGGCGCTGAACCACTGCGGGCAGTGGGGGTGCACGGTGTACCTCCCCTCGGCCAGCTCGCGGAGATCGACGAGGCCATTGGCATAGGCCACCAGTTGCCGCTTCTGATCCATCCCGGCCGAGCCACGCCGCCGCACGGCGGAGGCCAGGTCAACGCTACCCCCTTCGCGCACGCCCAGGTCCATCCACGCCGGCATCTGCTCGCAGTCGTTGAATACCAGCCCAGCGAGCGACTTAGTTACGTGCCCCACGTCCTCGGGCAGGGTCGATGCGGGCACCACTTCGCCCCGGTGCCTCGTCCAGCACCCGCGCAGCCACCGCTGGACGCGCCCAAAGAGTTTCGACGGGGACATCTCAACCCAATGCCGCCCGGTGTATTCATACCAGCGGTCCTGCCAATACGTAACCTGGGGGAAGGCGCTCGCCCCTTCGCCCATCTCGACCATGCTCAGGTACCGCTCAGCCTGGTCAAGCCGGTCCTCGGGGATCACCGGCCGCTTGGCCCTGGGTCTGTCCCCATCCCCCCCAGCAGCGCTTTCAGCGCCACCCTTGGGCGGCTCTCCCGGCGGCCCACTGCCACTTCCACCCCCACCAGCCTCGGTGGGGCGGGCGTCCCCGGTGGGGCGGGCGTCCCCGCCCGCCTCCCACCCATCCTGCCCACTTTCCCCCTCTGTGACCCCCACCTCCACCACAGGCGGCTCAGAAGCGATCCTCGCCGCCCTGGCGGCGTTCGCGTCCAGGTTCACCCCGCGCCACAACGCCGCCTCGACCTCTTCGGGCGTGGCGATCTTGTACGGATCGTTCCAGTCGCTGCTCTTGGCGTCGCCTGCGGGCCAGACATCCCCATCGGCGTCCTTCTCCGCAAGGGTGGGCCAATCCTCGGGCCTGATCTTTGCCAGCACGACGCTCACGTGCGGTGCCCTCTTGCGGATGCGGTCCTCAAGCACCATGCACGCCTTCTGGCCGTCCCGCGAGCGGTCCAGGTCCTCGAGTATCACAACGGTGTGGATCGACCTTTCGCCCCCCCAGGTGAAGAGTTCATCGCGCAGGGGCATGTTCATCAGGTGCCCCCGGTCGCGCATCGCCCACGCCGCGGCATGGTCCGCCCGCGTCAGCCACCCACCCATCGTCGTCTCGATCCCCTCGCCAACGATCAGCACCCCCGAGCGATAGTTATCGCTGAGCACGATCGGGGATGAAAAGTCGGGTATCAACTCCCGGCCCAGCGTCATGCGGGCATCGCCCCCCGGCCCCTCCTCCTTGCCGATCTTGTCGGCCGTCGCCCGGCTCAGGAACGTGCGGTGGATCGCCACATACCGCTGCTTAGTCTCGTTCTGCAGGTTTTTCAGTTCCGGTATGCCGTGCTCATAGGCGGCCACCATCGCCGGCCACTCGACGCGCGTCCCCTTGGCCCTGCTGCCCGAGTGCAGGCACCTCGGGGCGAAGCGCAGGCACTTGGGTAACTGCCCCAGCGGCAACCGCTCCAGGGGCAGGCACCGCGCCTCGCCGAGATACTTTTTCAGCCTCGGGTGATTGGCCCCTTTCCCTTCGCGGTCCCCCTGGCCAGCCCGGTGCCAGTTCCGCGTCGCCTCTTCGACGGTCCAGACGGCGTACTGCTGGTCCTCTTTCTCCGCCTCGGCTTTCTGGAAGGGTGTAACCTCGCGCACGCCCCCCGGCGGCACCCACTTGAAGGCGACGGAGCCGTCGAGTCCCGCCTTGGTGATGGCCCGCTCATACTCCCACCCCGGCACGACGGCGATCGCCCCCGGCCCGGCGCGCATGCACTTGACCCACCCCTCGGCGTGCTGCGAGCACGCGGAGTCCTTGCCGCAGATCGGGCAGGGCAGGCCTTTCTTATACCGCTTCCAAAGGGAGGACATGGGGGTGGTGCTTTAGCCAGGGCGTGTGGTTACGGGCAGAATAAACGGCGAGTGCGCAGCAACGTGGGGGGGTGGGGCGGGCGTCCCCGCCCGCCTCATCGCCATCATCGAGAAAAGTTCCATCCAACCAATCAGTCTCAGGACCAGTTCCGCTGATCGCGCCCGGGCCGCTTTCGCGGCGGCGCTGCGGGCGGTGCCGGCGGCCACGGCATTCCCTTGTAGATATCCCAATAGGCCCGGTCGGCGATGGAGATGGCTAACACCGCATCCGGGTCTTGCTGGACGGCGTGCCTGATCCTCTGCCAAGCATCCCCGGCAATCCCCACACACCGATCCCGCTCCTGCTTGACCGCCGCGGCAATGCGGTTGCCGATCCAGTCGCCACTCTCCTCCCCGGTGGGGCGGGCGTTGGTGGGGCGGGCGTCCCCGCCCGCCTTGCCACCAACCCGCCCGCGCACGCCCTTTTTTCCACCGCTCTTGCTCACCGCACGCTTTGCCATTGCTGTTCTCCCAATGCTTGTTTTTCCGCCCTTCACGCCCCACCCCCCTCATTGACAATCAAAACCTCCGGCGCAACGGTCGTCCCACCCTTGGCCCGCATCCCGGCGCTGACGAGGCTCTTGGTCATCGTGCAGTCGATGAACCTCCACCCGGCGTACAGCTCGCGCACCTTCGGGTGGTCGTAGTAACTGACGATCACCTGCGCCTTGCCGAACCGCTCGACGCTCTCGCGCAGCCGCCGGTGGTCATCGGGGGCAAAGTCATGGACGTACTTCGCCCCCTTCTCGACGTACGGCGGGTCCAGGTAGATGACGGTCTTCGGCTCATCCTCGATCCGGTCGAGCAACTCAAACCCATCACGGTTGAGGATTGTTACGTTCCGCAGCCGCTCATGCCAATCAAAGATCGACTCGACGGCGGATCGGAACCTCTTGGCCGCGTGCCCACCGTTGGCCGTGTACCGCACGCAGAACCCATTATTGTAACTGGACGTACCGGCCACCCCGTTGCGCCCCAGCCACGCGCACAGGAAGTAGTCATACGCCCGCTCCAGGTCGGGCACGTCCGGCGCGGGCGTGATCCCCCTGTCCTTCCACCGCTGCGCCGCCTCGGCGTGCAACTGCTCACTCATCACCGTCCGCTGGAGCCTGCCGTAGAGGTCCGCACACGCCGGCGACGCCAGCACACGGGCCAGGTTGGTTATCTCCCCGTTGAGGTCGTTGATCGTCTCCATCGGTGCCGGCGGCTTGACGAGCACGACGCTGATCCCACCGACAAACGGCTCCCAGTAGCAGCGGTGCGGCCGCATGAGCGAGACGATCCTGGGCGCAAGGGTCCGCTTACCCCCAAACCACGGCGCGATCGCCGTAATCGCAGGCAGGCTGACATCCGCCACGGCGGGCTGTGCAAAGAGGTCGTTCACGCCACACCCCCAGCACCCCCGCCGGGGCGGTCATCCAGGTGGGGCGGGCCTCCCGGCCCGCCTTCCTTGCTCTCTGACACCCTCGACAACCCACACGCCTCCCACAACCCAACCCAATCACCCGAACTCAGCACCCCCCGGCTGGCCCCAAAGAGCGCATCAAACACGGCCATGAACCCGCGCCGAGCCTCCCTCGGCCCCATCGCCGTGATCTCCACCCCATCCAGCACCGCCTCGGGCACGTCGGCGAGTTGCGGCCACTCCCACCTGTCGCTCATCAGGCACCGCCGCTCGACCTTCATCACCGCCAGGTCAACACCCTTGACGGCCTTCTCCCAGTCGGGGTGCGTCGACCGCAACACCCCAAACCGGCTCTCGACGGCGCTATCAATCTCACGGGCGATCCCCTTCAACTGAGAGGCGGTGGAATCTCCTTGGCCCCCAAGCGCGATCCACTTCTTCAGCGGCGCACTGATATCCCCGATGTACGCCTCGTGCGCATCATGGAGCAGCATCCACCGCGCCAGTTCCAGCTCGCCGCGAGGGACGCGCAGGCCGCACGCCGGGTCGAGCCCCTTGGGCATCGCCTCAGCGGCCAGCAGCGCACAGACCGCCGAGTGCTGGGCCACCGAATAAAACTCCCGGCAGTGCCCGTTGAACCGGCAGATGTTGCTCAGCGCGTGGGCGATGTCGGCCAGCTCAATATACTTGGCCCAGATCGTCGGTTGATCCTGGAAGCAGAACGCCTCGCCACTGTGCAGTTCGATCCACCGCCCAGACTGATCCCAATGCTTCGCGCCACCCATAGGTACCCTCATTTCCGCCGCCCCAGCGGCACTACCAAACCACACACCACACCACCACACCACACCAACACCTAAAAACAGGGTGGGGCGGGCGTCCCCGCCCGCCATGCCAACACCGTCACCCACAACCAGGCATCTGTCGCACCCGCAAATCCTCCGGCCACTCAGACGGATCACCACCCTTGCGGTCATTGATCTCAAAGACTTCCTGCACCGTGTACGTCGTCATCCCAGTCGCCTCATCCCTCAACGGCGGAACGTGCGGATCGCCCACGACGTTCGCCCCCAACTGCTTGACAAAGCACGGCACCCCAGCCGCCCCGCACTGCCGGACGATCGACCGCACCCAATCCACCTCACACGGCCGCGCCCCCGGCCCACTCTCCCCGCCGACGATGACCCAATCGATGAAGTGGTCCTCGCTGCCGCCGTGTACGCGCAGGGCTACGCCCGGCACATCCCACCCGCGAAACTTACCGTTGTCGTACGCGGGCTTCAACCACGCTGGCAACTGCACCGGCTCCAGCAGCGGCTCACACGACAAGAACCGCACCGCCGCCGGGCACCGCAGCAGGTGCGGTATCCGCTCATCCGCCGCCGCCTGGTTCTCGACGCTCGTGCCCAGCCAGACGTTCGGCAGGGGCCACTGAAAACACGCGCTGGCGTTTGCAACGTGCACTCCGTGACCAGCAAACATGTCACGCACGAGGAAGAGTGGGTGCTTGCCAAGCCGGAACTTCCCCGAACGCGAAGCGAGGTACTCAGCCATCCGATCCGGCCGCTTCGTCAACACCTGATACGTGTGCCACGGCTTGACCTTTGTCAAGTCGTTCGGAATCGGCAATCGCCAGGCCGTTGCGTTCATTACCGCAAACACCCGGTCAATAAACTCAAACGGCACACTCTCATGGAAGAGGTCGCTCATCGAGTTGACAAACACCCGGCACGGCTTGCGCCACTTGAGCGGCTCGGTCAGCCGGTGCGCCAGCGTCCGCACCTCGCCGGCGAAGACCGCCCGCCCACCGCGCACCTCGGCGATGCGGAGCGTCTTTGCGGGCGTGCACTTGTCGTAGGGCGTGCCCATGACGGCCTCGACCTGTCGCGGCGCATAGTCGGCCTTGCCCATCCCCTCCAGCCGCCGCGCCATCGCCGCGGCGTAGCAGTTCAGGCACCCCGGCGACACCGGCGTACAGCCGATGACGGGGTTCCAGGTCCGGTCTGTCCACTCGATGTTGCTCATGCCTTTGCTCCAGTTTCTTCGGTGGTCAGGGCACCGGTGGGGCGGGCGTCCCCGCCCGCCTCCACCGACGAACCCTCAACCCTCAGAACTCCTCAGACCCGCGGTAGACCGCCACCAGTTTGCCAAGCCCGCGTGCATTCAGCGCACCCCGGAGGCTCTCAACAACCTCCAGCATCGCCGCATCCACCGCCCGGCTCAGTTCCCCGGCCTTGGGCCGCAGGCGCAGGTTCCCCGTGCCGGCGTCGACGCTCAGGTCCAGTTTCACGCCCACCGACAGCGACGGCGCACCGTCGACCAGGCGGAGGTTGTCATAGACCGGCAGCGTCAGCGTCAGTTCCTCCCACGCCTCATCCCACCCGAGGGCCTCGTTTGTAACCTCTCGGCTCTGGCTCTCGCGCCCGCCGCCAACGTCGCTGACGGCCGAACTACTGCCGTAGACCTTCATCCTGCGCAGGCCCACGAGCACACCGAACGGCTCGATCCGCACCGGCCCCTCGGACCGCGCGTTCAGCGCGACGCGGATCAGGTCGATCAACTTCTTGTTGCTCCTCCAGAACACGCTGACCGCTTGCGGATCATCAACGCCAGCAACGGCCTCGCCGTGAACAAGTTTCCGCACCACCCTGAAGGCTTCACCCTCAAAGAGCGACAGCGTCGCGTGCTCCTCGCGCCGGCCGCGATGGTCAAAGACCAGCCTCACCTTATGGGCCGAGACCCAGATCGACGCCACGGGCTTGAGCACCTTGTCGTCAGCACCCTTGAACCCAACGCACTCATCGTCGGCCAGGTCAATCAGCGCGGCCAGGTCATCGGCGGCGTGGTCGCGCGGCCCCGCCGGGCAGAGCACCAGCTCGTGCACCAGGCTCCCATCCTCACCAGCCCGGCTCGCCCAATACCCCGTCCTCGGGTCGATGTCCGGCAGTTCGGTGATGTTGACGCCCTTGTTGGCGATCGCCAACTCCTTGGCGACGGCCCGCTGATCCTGCAACACCGGCAACAACCCACCAAACCCACCCCCACCACCAAACTCACCACCACCGGTGGTGCGGGCGTCCCCGCCCGCCTGCCGACCAATACCGCCCGCACCGCTCTGTGTACCACTCATAACATTTTCCTTTCTTAGTTCCAAACCCGGCACGCACGCGCGCACCAAAGAACGCCCACCGGCTCTCACCGGCGGGCATCGCCCCTTATGACTTCTTCACGTCGTCGAGCGTCCCCTGCAGCGGGTTCCCGCCGCTCTCCTCAAAGAACGCCTCGCCCTTCTTCTCCCCGATGGCAAACTGGATCGGCCTGCTCCGGCTGTCGGGCACGCTCCCCGAGACGTTGACCTCACCCTTGAAGGTTTCCAGGTTCCCCAGGTCATCTTTGAGGTCCGGCGTGAGGGTCATCTTGATCGTCAGCGTCCTGGCCCGGTCATCGCCGGGGCGGCTCTGCAGGTCGCTCACGAGCCTCCGCACCTCATGGTTGATCGCGGCGCTCACGCGCCGGTTGTCCAGCCGACCAAGGGCCTCCGCATTCAGGTCCAACTTCGCCATACCACACCAACCTTTCTTATAAACGAGTAACCGATCACACACCAACACAGCCGCCCCTCACTCTCCCCTGTCTACCCCGGTGGGGCGGGCGTCCACGCCCGCCTCCCGTGTACCCCGGACCTCCGGGCCGGTCCCCTCGGGTACCCCCACGCTCCGCGTGGGGATTCCCTGCCCCGACTCACAAACCCCCATCTCTTCACCAACAGCAGCCACCACCACCCCGACCACGCCCGTCACGAGCAGGGTCAGCCCGGCGCACACGAGCACAGCAGCGGCCAGCACCTTCAGCGGCATCAGCACCGCCGCCGCGGCGATCACCACCAGCACAATCCCCACAGCCAGCACCCACCTGGGTACCCCCACGCCCCCCACGCCCCCCACGCCCCCCACGCCCCCCACACTCCGCGCGGGGCTTCCCATCCCCCCCTGTGGGGCTGGCACCGGTGGGGCGGGCGTCCCCGCCCGCCTCCCCTGGACAAACCCCATCCCAAAGCCAGCACCATCGACCCACACCTCACCATCGACGACAACCAGATCATCACCCTTTTTCACGCGACACTTCCCTTCTTCGGAACACCGATCCGGACATACGGCCAGGACGCAGGCACACGCAGCGCCATCCCGGTCAACCTGTCAAACTCCGTCAGTTGCATCAGTTCCGCCATGTCGTTGAGCACGTCGAGCCCAAACTCGCGCCCCGCCATGCCAGCGACCTTGTCGGGCAGTGTGATGACGGCGACGCGCACCGACTCGGGATACCGATCCCCGTTGACCACCAGCCCCTCGGCCTCGAAGGTCAGCGCCCCATCCATGTGCGCCGCCTGGGCGCGCACAACGACGCTGTCCCCCGGCGTATAGAGCATCCCACCCGTTATGGCCTCATCTGAATATCCCAAGCAATCCCTTTCACGTTCTCGATCACCACTGACCCCGGTGGGGCGGGCGTCCCCGCCCGCCATCCGTGTACCCCCACGCCGGGGAACCTCATCCCGGTGGGGCGGGCGTCCCCGCCCGCCATCCCTATCCCGCCCGCCTCTCCTTCACCGCCGACCGCAAGCACTCGACGATCGCCACCCGCACATCCGCGTGCGTGGCGTGCGCCCGCAGCGGCCTTCTGGACTTCCCGTTGACCCTCTCGCTGGGCTGTTCGATCCACACCATGCACTCGGGCACTTCCGGCGCATCATCCTCGACCGGGTTCATGGCATGAACGGGCACGGGCGCAACGTTGAGCATCCACCCCTGCCTCTTGCCATGCGCGTCCAGCCAGCGCAGCGCCTTGACCATCGCCACCTCACCCTCAGTCAGCACGAGCTGCTGCTCGGTGGGGCGGGCGTCCCCGGTGGGGCGGGCGTCCCCGGTGGGGCGGGCGTCCCCGGTGGGGCGGGCGTCCCCGCCCGCCTCTCTTGCACCCACACCACCACCATCCCCAGGCCCTCCTTGGCCCATCGCGTGCGTCATGCACCACCACCCTTCCCGGCGGTGGGGGCACCGGTGGGGCCAGCGTCCTGGTGGGGCGGGCATCCCCGCCCGCCATCCTCGTCCTGGTGGGGCGGGCGTCCCCGCCCGCCATCCTCGTCTTGGTGGGGCGGGCGTCCCCGCCCGCCATCCTCCCCTGCACCCCTCGCCACCGGCAACACCGCCACCCGCACCACATAGAACGCCCACCGCCTCCCCATCCTGCGTTTGTCGACCCTGAACCGGCCGTCATGCTCGACGAGGTCGCGCACCAGCGGGTAGCACTTGACGGCGCAGACGCTCGCCAGCCCGCACTCATCACCGACCCGCACGAGCCTCCGGTCGATCTCCCGCATCGCATCCATCGCCGAGTGCAACCACCTGGGCTGCTCTTGCAGACCGTTCTCGGAGCCACTGCGGCCGCGCCCGTGCTTGGCGCTGGGGCGCTGTTTCAACTCAGCGAGCAGCCGATCCATCCCGATCGCCATGAGGCTGCCGATGCGTGCCATGCGCCCTTTTTCCTTTGGGTTGGCGGCGATGGCCAGGACACTGACCTCATCGAGCACGGCGGCGACGGTCACGGCGCGGACGGCCTCGATGGGCAGGCGTGCGATGTAGGCGAGGACGCCGGGGTTATCCTCGGGCATCTTGCCGATCGCCACGCCGGTGTTCGTGGCGTTGGCGGGCAGGTCATCGTCAAAGTCCCCGCGTTCGCAGTTGCCCGCGGCATCGCGCAGCATCCTGGCGGCCTCGGCCATCTCCGCCTGCACCCGCCGAGTTGTTCCAAATCGTTGCGCCATAACCACACACAGCCCCATAACCAACCACACACGCACAGACACACACACACACACACCAACCCGGTGGGGCGGGCGTCCAGGTGGGGCGGGCGTCCAGGTGGGGCGGGCCTCCCGGCCCGCCTTTCCTCAGCCCGCCTCCCTGAGCCCTTATCCCTTATCCCCCCGCTCAAAATGTTCGAGCACACCCCCGCCTTGCTCGTACACCTCCGCCAAAGCCAGCAGGATGCGATCCCCAACGGGCACGGTGTCGTCGGAGAAGCGCACAACCGCCCGTGCCCCATTGGCATCAACGAGCCAACCCGACTGTTTCTTGGCCTTGACTCGCACCCCGCAGTTCAATCCTCCCACCCCGTGAAGTTCCACGTCCAGGCAAGGTGTGAAGCCGAGCATGTAGAAGTTGACGGAGAAGCAACGCACGACCCCATCGCGGCTCTGCAGCGCGGCCCAAACCTCGGCCCCCATCTCACCGACAAGCCGCTCCCTGAACTCAGCCAGCGGCCGATCGGCGACGCGTGTGCCCGCCATCTCCTCAACGCGGACCCGCCTTCTGGCGGCGAGGATCGCCCCAAAGCCTCAACGCCGACAAACCCAGCCGAACACCCACACGGTCCAGCCAACCCACCACACCTCTCGCACTTCTGAATCACGCCATCCATAGCGATCTCCTTTGCTCAAGCACCACTGACCACTACCGACATCGGTGGGGCGGGCGTCTGGTGGGGCGGGCGTCTGGTGGGGCGGGCGTCCCCGCCCGCCTCCGCGCCTCCCCGCCGCCCCCCAACCTCACCCAGCCTTCCTCCCCCGCGCCTTGGGTACCCCCACAGGTGGGGCGGGCGTCCGCGCCCGCCTCCCCTTCTTCCCAACCCCACCTCCCAACCTCACCCCCTCACCCATCTCCGCCTGATACACGGCAATGACCCTGCGCAGGTGGTGCACAGCGGTCTCCCGTTCGACGGGGTCGTCATTGATCCCGGCGATGAAGTCGACGAGCTGGTCAGCCGCCACGCAGCGTCCACTCGGCATGGCGATGCTGGCCAGGCGGATGCAGGTCTGGTTGAGGCTTGAGAGCAGCCCGACGGACATCCAGCGATAGACGGTGGGCCTGGAAGGTTTCTGGCCCGTGAGCCTCCCCATGACGGCGCACACCTCCGAGAGGCTCAGCACCGACGCGGCCCGCCCATACGCCGCCACCGCCGCCGGCCCATCGCGCAGTTCAGCGTGTGGGGCGGGCCTCCCGGCCCGCCTTTCCTCATTGGTGGGTCCGCCGTCCTGGGTAAGTCGTCCGTCCTGGGTGGTGCGGTCGTCCAGGTGGGGCGGGCGTCCCAGCCCGCCATCCTCCCCTGTTCCCCCACCCTCCAGGTGGGGCGGGCGTCCCCGCCCGCCATCCTCCCGAACGCCACCACCCACCACCCCTACCCCACCACCACCCAAAACATCACTCTTGCTCTTCACGCCTCTGCTCCTTTGCTTGCTGTCCGTTCACTGATGCGCAACCCCAGCGCGGGCTCGTTCTGCCGTGCCAGGTGGCAGGCATACTGGGCCTCATGGGGGTGGATACCGAGTTCCTTGACGATCTGACCTGCGGCCTCGTTGCCCACGTCTGCACACGCGCGGAGGATCGCCTTGCCCAATCGGACATGTGCGATGCGTATGAGTTCGCGGTGCGACTCGACGAGTTTGTCGGTGGGGAT
>JAJTGZ010000011.1 GCA_021299385.1 Phycisphaeraceae bacterium
CCCAACCCCCGACGCCCCACCCCCGCCGCAACCCGACCCGCTCGCCAGCAAGACGGACGCATGACCGCCCACTCACCTCGCAGCAACCGCCGCCCGCACAAACTCGGCCATCGTCCGCTCTACAACGTGCGCCGACGCGTCCCGAGGGCCTACAACCCCTGCCGCTCCGACGCGCTCGACCCCCAACGGCCAGGCACAACTCTTGACCACACCTCGGCCATTGCCCAGAGCCAAACAGCCGTGGGCAGCAACCTCATCGCCCTGTCAAAGGCTCTCCGCGGGCTGCGCGAGCCGATCGACGAGGCCTCGAAAACGAAACTCGACCTATGAACGCCTACACAGGTCACAAGGCAAGTCCCGCACGGCTCAAAACCCCGCGGGCAGCATCGAGATTCAAGCCCCCAGGGCCGACCTGTGTCTGTGCTCGGACACCACGGCCCAGCACAAACACAACGCAAACACCAGCATGCACCACGACGGCCCAGCCGCGCGTTGCCACGCCACCACTGACTCCCGCGCACTCACCCCCCCCGGCGGCAGCACAAACCCGGCCACCAGCACCGCGCACCCGATACCCACCACCCACCGCGCCGCCGCCCGCCGAGTCGACAACAGGCACGCCACCGCCACCATCACCGGGATGAGCATCTGCACCAGATGCGGCGAGTTTGTCTGCGGGCTAAAACAGAGCACAGCGATGATCAGCAGCGACCACTCCAGCGCGACGATATCCCCCATCCCCTGCTCCCCCGCAGGCCTGTTGAACACCTTGACGCCGTAACGCCGGTAGAGCATCACCACGGCTAGGCCAAACGCACCCGCGACCGCCCCCACCAGCGCCACCGTCAGCAGGTTCATCCCCGCCGAGGCTGTCTGGCGTGCCGCCCACGAGGTAATCGCAACCCCGATCGACTGCACCGGCATCACCTTGGCCCCCACGGCCTCTGCGGGGTCTCCCGCCATGCCCGCAAGCCCCCGCATCGCCCGCACCAGATACTCAGCGTTCTGGCTCCAACCAAGGTACAACGCCGGCACCAGCGCCCACAATGCCGCCGAGCCCACCGTCGCCCCCGCCGCCGCGAACCTCTTGCGCAGCAACAAATACGGCACCGCCGCCAGTGTTACATACTTGATATTCGCCCCAAACCCCAACGCAACCCCAGCCAGCACAGGCCGACGCACCATCCACCGCAGCGCGAGCAGCCAGCAGAGCACCATCAACAGGTTGCTCTGGCCCATGTTCATCTCCGCACGCAACTTGTCGGCCAGCAGCAGCAGCACTCCAAGCGCAAACGCGGCAAAGGTCATCGCATCCCGCCGAAGGTTGAACCGCCTGGTCATCTCATCAGCGCCCAGCACCAGGATCAGCACCAGCAGCGCCAGCCGAATGCACAGCCACACCACCCCGGCTACCTGTATCCCCAGCGCGACCAAAGGCGCCATCAGCACCGCCAGCAGTGGGGGGTAGATGTACCCGAGCTCCCCCGCCTTGTACAGGTCCGTACCCCGCACCAGCGCCTCGGCACCACTATAAAACTCGTAAAAATCCCGGAACTGCCGGTCCAGCGGCTCACCCGCACGCGTCATGCGGTTCACCGAGCCCGTCGCCAGCCAAGTCAACAACCCCACTATTCCCAACACCATCGCCACCGTCGCGGCCCGTTCCAGTGCGCTGCGACCCCTCGTGTGTGCCTCGGGCATGATCTAGCAGCATAGCCCGTGGATGCACCGTCAGGAGAACAAGACCCCCACCTTCACCCCCGCCCACGCAGCAGGCACCCCTCATCAAGCACGCAACCATCCAACGCCACGACCACTTCGCCAAAGCCTTCGAGGCAGGCAAGTGAGCGACGAGCGACGAGTAAAGGCAGGCGCACGGCCTGTGCTTGTCTTTCCTCATCGCTCATCGCTCGCCACTCATCGCTTTCCTTCCCCCCTCCGCGCTGGCCATCGCCGCCACGAACAGCGTCCACGCCGGGAAGAGCTCTAACACAGGCACCACCTCGATACCCAACGCTATCAGCAACGGCCACCGGAACCCCAGCACCGCAAAGAGCACCAGCGCCGTCGCCACATCGAGCACCCACTGCACGGGGGGCAAAAACACCATCCCAAACCCCAGCACATCAGACACCCCCGCCACCAGCAACGCCCATCGCCACCTCGGCAACCTCCACGCCACCAAAAACTGCTCGTACAACCTCTTCAACACGCCACCCCTTCCCCGGCAACCCACCACCACCCTAACCCGTACACCCCTCAACAGGCCCCCCAACACACCCTTGACGCACGCCGGCCCGGTGCTAATCTTCCCGCTCGGGCAGTTAGCTCAGTTGGTAGAGCACCGCATTGAAAATGCGGGTGTCCCCGGTTCAAGTCCGGGACTGCCCATTCCCCCACCCCCAACAAACCACACCTCATTTGACCATTCGGCCATCTGGCCATCTGGCCACCTTCACACCCTCCCCGCCAACTCCAGCCCCTTCTTACCAATCACCTGCTCGGCATACGCGTTCATCGCGTCGCGCAGCTGCTCAAAGCTCTCCAGCACGTAGTAAATCGGCTGAAAATGGTCGATCTCAAACGCCGTGCTGCACACGCGATCTAAATCAAACGCCCTCCACTCCGCCACCGGCCGCTCGACGCACGGCTGCGCTGACTCCGGGCCATCGATCCTCTTCTCCCACGAACCACTTAACGCATACGGCGCCTCCCCATGGCTGCTCACCAGCCCGCTGCCATAAATCTTCACACGCCCGCCCTCCTTGATAAGCCCAAACTCCACCGTGAACCAGAACAGCCGCCCAAGCCGCTCGATGTGGTACGGATCATCGCACAACAACGCCGCACGCCCGTACGTCTGCAAAAAGTCCGCAAACACCCGGCTGGCGTGCAGCGGCACATGCCCGAACACATCGTGAAAAATGTCCGGCTCGGGCAGATAATCCATCACCTCGCGCGGGCGGATCAGCACCGTCGTCGGGAACTGCCTTGCCGCCAGGCACGCAAAGAACGACTTGGCCGGCAAGTACCCCGGCACCCCAAAGCTCGCCCAGTCCGAAACCTCCCCCAGGTACCGGTTGATCCCCTCCAACTTCGTGCCCTTCTTGAGCACCACGCCGTCGCACCCGATGCACTCCTGCTCCAACGCCGTGTCTACTAGCAGCGGTATCCGCTCACCCGTCAGGCGGAGGATCTTCAACCCATCAATAAACGTTCGGCTGACCTGCTCTTCCAGCACCGACCACCGCCGCTTGAACAACTCACGCCAGACCTCGTGGTTCTCACGCGTGTACTTGTGGTACCGCTGCGTGATGTAGAACCGGCTCGCGTCGATCTTGCTCGCCGGCAGCCCCGGTGCCGCGTCGGCGTTCTGCTGCGCCAGCCGGGCCTCGTCTGAGTCGATGATGTTGTTGTACCGGATATCAGCCCGCATCGTATAGGCTCCTAACAAGGGACTACCCACCCATCCCCGACCGGCAACTCTATATCGGCCCCACCCCCTGCGTGCTATACTTCCCCCCGCGTTGAAGCCGGCCCCGGGCGTGTGCCCCGGCCACCCGGCTCCTAACTCTCAGCCCCACCCATCGGCAGGGCTTGAAAGGACAGCACCATGGCTCGTAACGTCCAGGTACTCCTCGTTGAAAACGTCGACAACACCGGCATCGTCGGCGATGTCGTTAACGTCCGCAAGGGCTTTGCCCGCAACTATCTCCTCCCCCGCGGCCTGGCCACCACGCCCGACGAGGCCAAAGTAGCCGAACTGCAGGTCAAACGCAAAGACGCCATCAAGGCCCTGGGCACGCTCCGCACCGCACGCGAGGCCCTCATCGCCAAGCTCGCCGGCCAGCAACTCACCATGGTCCGCTCCTGCAATGACCTGGGGATTCTCTACGGTGCCGTTACCCAGCACGAGATCGCCGTCGAACTGGCTAAAGCCGGGTTCCCGGGCGTTGTCGACCGCGAGGTCCGCATCGCCCTGCCGATCAAGCGCGTCGGCGATTACGCCGTGACCATCAAGTTCAGCCAAATCCAAATCCCCGACGACGACTCGGCCAAGGCCTCGGCCAAGCCAAGCAAGAAGGCCGACGCCGTCCAGCCCGATCTGGAGGCCGAGGTCAAAGTCTTAGTCAAGCCCGACCGCGAGCTGGACCTCAACCGCACGCGCGACGAGGCCGAGGCCGCCGTCGATGCCTCGATCATCGAAAAACGTGCCAAGGACAAGTCGGCCACCTTTGCGACCGAAAAGCCCAAGTCCAAAGAAGCCCCGGCTGAGCCGAAGCCCTCAAGCAAAATGGGCTGGGGCACCAAGCCCGCCGCCGACACAGGCGATACGCCCCCCAAGGCCGAGAAGGCACCCAAGGCCGAGAAGGCCGACAAAAAGGCCGACAAGAAGAAGTAACCCCTGCCCCTAGGCACCCCGGACCTCGGGCACCCCGGACTTTGGGTAGCCCGGAGGTCCGGGCTATCCAGCAAAACAATCTCCCAACCCCCGGCAATACCGCGCCACCCCGTGGCGTTTGGCCGATAGCCTTACGCAGTTTCCACCCCACGTAAGCACACCCGGGGGTGCGCGGGCACGTATGGAGGTTGGCCATGATCCCTGCTCCACTAAAGTCTGATGCCGTGCCCACGACGTCGGTTGCCCCCATCGCCCCCAAGGCCTTCGGCCTCGACCACGCCCGGCACCTGCTCTGGCGTGCTGGCTTCGGCGCCTCCCCGGCACAGGTGCGCACCGTCGCCGGGTGGGGGCTTGACCGCTCGTTGGACTATCTGATCAACTTTGATAAGGTCAAGGACGAGCCTGTCGAGGCCTCCCTCTTCCGCAGCGACATCATCCGCCCGCCAACGCCCGAGGAACGCGAGCTCAACCGCCGGGCGCAGCGCGAACGCGACGAGGACACTTTGGCCGAGCTTCGCCTGCGCCGCCAGCAGGCCGAGCGCGAGGACCGCGAGCAGATGAAAAAACTCCAGCAGTGGTGGCTGACCAAGATGGTCGAGACCAGCCGGCCGCTGCAAGAAAAACTCACGCTCTTCTGGCACGGGCACTTTGCCACCAGCTACCGCACGATCGAAGACAGCTACCACATGTTCGCCCAGAACCGCCTCTTCCGCAAGCACGCCGCGGGGAGCTTTGCCGACCTGCTCGGCGGGATCATCAAAGACCCCGCCATGATCGCATACCTCGACAACAACGATAGCAAAAAAAACAAGCCCAACGAGAACCTCGCACGCGAACTCATGGAGCTCTTCGCCCTCGGCGTCGGCAACTACACCGAGCAGGACATCAAAGAAGCCGCACGCGCCCTGACCGGTTACACCTTCAAGGACGACGAGTTTGTCCTCGAGAAAAACAACCACGACACAGGGAGCAAACGCATCCTCGGCCGCACCGGCAACATCGACGGCGACGAGTTCGTCGCCATCCTCCTCGCCCACCCCGCCTGCAGCACCTTCCTTGCCACCAAACTCTACCGCTTCTTCGTCCACGACTACCCCACCGGCGACACACCATTTGACAACGCGGCCAAGCTCGTCATCAGCGACATGGCACAGCGCTTGCGCGCCACACGCTACAACGTCGGCAAAACCCTCGACGCCCTCTTCCGCAGCGAGCACTTCTACAGCCCCGCCATTATGAACCAGCAGATCAAAGGTCCCGCCCAGATGGTCGTCGGGGCCATCCGCTCGATGGGCGTCCCACCCAGGGATATCAGCGTCCTCTCCGACGCCGCCGAACGCATGGGCCAGACCGTCTTCGCACCACCCTCAGTCAAGGGCTGGGACGGCGGACGCTCCTGGGTCAACACCAGCACCATGTTCGTACGCCAGAACCTCATGGTCTTCCTCCTCACTGGCCGACGCCCCCAAGGCAAAGACGGCCTGGCCGACCGCGAAAACTTCCAAGGCGCACTCCTGCTCGCCGGCCTGGCCGATACCTACCCCGAAGCCAAGACCGGCAAGACCCCCGACATGCTCACCGCACTCCTCCGCTTCACCGTCGGCACCCCCACCCCCGCTGGCCGCCCCGTCCTCGAAGAATACCTCGCCGACACCGGCAACACAATCACGCCGGAAAACCTCACCGATCTGATGATGCTGGTCACGGCGCTGCCCGAGTATCAGTTGTGTTAGTTAGGCAATAGGCAATGGGCAATGGGCAATAGGCGCACAAGTGCTTCTCCCGGCCCAACAAACACGTTCGCGCCGATTGCCCATTGCCCATTCCCCATTGCCCTGCCTTGGAGCTTTCCATGTTCGACCTCAACAACCCCTCGGCGTTCACCCGGCGGCGGTTCCTGGCGCACGGGCTGACGCTCGCCTCCGCCGCCGTTACCGTCCCAGCCTTCCTGCAGCGCAGCGTGCTCGGGCTGCCGCAGCCCGCGCCCGGCATGACCAGCATCCCCGGCGTGCCCGAGGAGCGCATCGTCGTCGTCGTCCAACTCTCCGGCGGCAACGACGGGTTGAACACCGTCGTCCCCTACCAGGAGGCCGCCTATTACAAGTCACGCACCAGCATCGGCATCCCAGCCGGGCGCGTCCTCAAGGTCGGCGATGAGGTCGGCCTCCACCCGACGATGACCGGGTTCAAGGACCTCTACGACCAGGGCCTGCTGACCATCGTCCAGGGCGTCGGCTACCCCAACCCCAACCGCTCCCACTTTAAAAGCATGGACATCTGGCACACCGCCGACACCACCGCCACAGGCGACGGGTGGCTCGGACGCTACTTCGATAGCCAGTGCTGCGGGTACGGCGCAGGCGAATCAGGCCAGGCACCCACCAAGCAGGCCAAGGCCGCCGCGAAGATCGACAACACCCAGATCGGCATCGCCATGGGACGCGAGGCCCCCCTCGCAATGCGTGGCCGCTCGATCCAGCCGATCGCCTTCGAGTCGGCAGACCTCTTCCGCTGGACTGGCAGCGCGGAAGAAAAATCGTTGACAAAGTACTACGACAAACTGACCAAGGCCAGCGCGCAGGAAGTCGCCGCGGGCATGCGCGAGACCAACTCAGACTTCCTCGGACGCACCGCCCTCGATGCACAGGTCTCCAGCGACCTCATCCGCAAAGCCGTCGCCACCAAGCCGACGACCCCCTACCCCGGCGGCAACCCCCTGGCCGACCAACTCCGCATGGTCGCCAGCATGATCCACGCCAAGCTCCCCACACGCGTCTACTACGTAACCCTCGGCGGCTTTGACACCCACGCCGGGCAGGGTGGTGAGAATGGCAACCACGCCCGCCTCGTCGGGCAGTTCGCCGCCGCCGTCAAGGCCTTCTACGACGACCTCAAAGCCCAACGCAACGACACACGCGTCCTCTCGATGGTCTTTAGCGAGTTCGGCCGGCGCGTGGGCCAGAACGGCAGCGGGGGCACCGACCACGGCACCGCCGCGCCGATGTTCCTCATCGGCCCCATGGTCAAAGCCGGCGTCAGCAACAAGCACCCAAGCATGACGGACCTCGACTCCGGCGACCTCAAGCACAACGTCGACTTCCGCTCCGTCTACGCCACCGTCCTGGCCAACTGGCTCAAGGGCGACGCCGACGCCATCCTCGAAGGCAAATACATGCGAGCACCGGTCCTCAAGGCCTAAGAGATCGTTTCACAACCCGGTGGCACGGGCTTCCAGCCCGTGCATTTGGATTATCAAAACAGATTCAACGCCGCCCAGCTGGTTCCCAACCCGCGCGGCCCAGATCTCGCCCCACGCGATCACCCCATCGCCGGCCCACTCACGAGCTGCGTGCTGGCAATCAGCCGGTACGTCGCCGAGCGTTCCAGCAACTCCGCATGCCGGCCCACGTCCTCGATGCGCCCCTGGTTCATCACCACGATCCGGTCGGCGTGCACAACCGTGCTCAGCCGGTGGGCCACGATCAGGCACGTACGCCCGCGCGAAAACTCCGCCAGGGCCTCGGCGATCTTCTGCTCGCTGTCGGCGTCGATCATGCTCGTCGCCTCGTCGAGGATCAGGATCGACGGGTCCCGCAGCACCGCCCGCGCGATGCACAGCCGCTGCCGCTGCCCACCGGACAGCCCCGACCCACCCTCACCCAGCAGCGTGTCGTACCCGTCGGGCTTGGCGAGGATGAACTCCTCGGCCCGCGCCTTGCGTGCCGCCGTGCGCACTTGCTCCTCGCTCGCCCCCGCCGTTGCATAAGCAATATTCTCAGCGATCGTCCCCGTAAAGAGCGCAGCGTCCTGCGTCACCACCCCAATCTGCGCCCGCAGCGACCCGATGCTCACCCGCGCGATATCCACGCCGTCGATCAAAATCGTCCCCGCGTCCGGCTCAAACAACCTCGGCAGCAGCGACAGCAGCGTCGTCTTCCCGCACCCGTTGGGCCCCACAATCGCCACCGTCTCCCCGTGGCGGATATGCAGCGATGCCCCGTCCAGTGCCGGGTGGTCGGTGTTTGGGTAACGCAGCACCACCCCCTTGAACTCGATACTGCTGGTGTGCCTGGCCAGCGGCGGCAGCGTTGCGTCCTGCCCAGGCTCCAGCGGCGCTTGCTCCAACTCCCGCAGCCGGCCCGCCGCCGCCCCGGCTACCTGCAACTCGTTGTACAAACCCGTCAACGGCTTGAAGCACGCCGCCGCCACCCCCAGGCTCGCCAGTGTCAGGATGAACTGACCCGGGTCCAACCGCCCGTCGATGATCGCCTTGGCCGGGATGATCGCCATCGTCCCCAGCACAATGATCCCCACGGCCTCCACCAGCGGGCTTGACAGCGACCGCGCCGAACGAACCTTCAGATCATGGTGCAAAAACTCATCGACCGCCTCCGCAAACCGCGCGTCCTCGCGCGGCTCTGCGCTGCTCGTCTTGACCACACGCAACTGCCCGATCGCCTCGTTGCTCACACGCTGCGTCTTCCCGTAGGCCTCCAGGCTCTTGCGCGACGCCCGCCGAACCTTCGTCCCGAGTTTCTTGATCACCACACCCAGCAGCAGCCCGACGGCCAGACCACCCGCCGCCAGACGCCAGTCCGTCCAGAACGCAACACCCAACGCCGCCACACCCCTCAAAATCTGCCCCACGGCCTTGCTGATGATCCCGATAAACCCACCCCACAACTGCCACGTATCAAAGATCACACGCGAGACCAGCGCACTGGGCCCCTCGGTCAGTGCACGACGCAACGGCATCCGGATCACATGCCCAAAGACCCGCTTGCGGATATCCGCCACCGTCCGCGAGGCGATCGTGTACGAAAGGTAACTGTGCAGAAAGTTCGCACCCGCCCCGAAGATCGTCAAAAAACCCAGCGCGATCATCACCCACAGCACAGCCTCATAACGCCCCGTCGGCAACTGCGCGATCCACCCCGCTGGGATGATGTGGTAAGCCTTGTTGTTGAGATCGTTGGCAAACCCCGGCAAATCCTTCCCCCCCGTCGGGCTCAGGATGTTGCTCAGCACCGGCCCGGTCGCCGCCAGGCCAGCCCCCAACCCGCCAGCCGACAGCAACGCCGCAACCATCGCCAGCATCAGCGCACCGCGATACTTGAGCATGTCCCCGGCATAATGCCAGATGTTTCGCATACTCGATTGAAGGGACGCCCCGGCCCACAAGCAAATCTACCTCTTGGGCACCAAACCCACCTCGGCATAACCTCCACCGTGAAACGCATCAAACGCCCGATCAACAAACTCCCCACCGCGACGACCCGCCCCAAGCCCGTCGCAGGGTGGTCCGACAAAGCCGAAACCCCCGCCGACACGCAAACCCTCCCCACCCGCCCCAGCCCACACCCCTTCGGCCCTGAGCCGCACGCCCAGCCTATCCAACTCGGCGATGAGCCAGAAAAGTTCGACCCCGGCGCCGGCACACGCCCGGTCCGCCCCCCCCGCGCACCGCACCGCAACGCCCAAGAGGACGCCGAAACCGACGCCCCGCCCATCAAGGTCCGCCTCCAGCGTTTCATGGCCGACAGCGGCGTCGCCTCCCGCCGGTTCTGCGAGGGGATGATCGAAGCCGGCAAGGTCGAGGTCAACGGACGCATCGTCCGCGAACTGCCGATCTTCATCGACCCCACCGCCGACCGCGTCGTCGCCGACGGGCACGAACTGCCCAGGCTCAAGCCCCGCCGTGGCAGCAGTGGGGGGCGCGGCAAGCCCGACGGCCCAGCACGCAAGGTCTATCTCCTCGTCCACAAGCCCGAGCGCGTCCTCACGGCTATCGGCGACCCAGGCGGCAGGCTCACCCTCGCCGACCTCGTCCAACACCCCGGCAACGTCCGACTCTTCCCCGTCGGACGCCTTGACTACGACGCACGCGGCCTCGTCCTGCTCACCAACGACGGCCAACTCGCCAACCGCCTCACACACCCACGCTTCGGCGTCCCCAGAGTCTTCGAGGCACACGTCAAGGGCCTTTACCCCGCCAACCTCCTACCCGACCTCGAACGCGGCCTCAATATCAAAGCCCAACGCGCAGCCGGCCAAGCAGGCAAACGCGCCGGCACGATCAGACTCGAAATCGCCGGCGTCAAGAAGCCCGACAAAGTCGAGGTCCGCCGGGTGAACAAGGCCGTGCGCGAGGAACTGATCCAAAGCCGGGGCGTGCAGCCGGGGAGCAAAACGGTCCTCCGCGTAACCCTCACCGGCCCCCTGCACGTGCCGATGCAAGAGTTGTTCTTAGAAGCGGGCGTGATGGTGGTCCGGTTGACACAAGTCGGGCTTGGGCCTTTGCAACTCCTCGACGTCCGCCCAGGCCAGTGGCGCGAACTCGACCGCCACGAAATTAACTCTCTTAGGCGCGCTGGGAAGGCGTAAAGAAACTTTACTCCAGAGGCCCAGAGGACCCAGAGGGGTAGTCACTCAGAGGACGGAGGTATGGAGTAGAAATACAGAGAAGAGGTTTCGGAAAGACAGGTGCTTTGAGGTGGTTGATTAGGGTGGTTTGGTGCATTTGGGTCTTCGGGCGATTGTCCGCCTCTGTGCAGACTACAGAGTTGCGATTCAATCGTGCGGCCGCTTCATCAACGTAGTCAACCAGCCCGACCACCACCACTCCGGCGCTCCTCGCCCAGCAACCAATCCTCAGCAACCAATTTAAATGACAACCCCACCACCACCCACCAGATATCTCCAATCTGTCTTTACCTATCCTCCCCCTCTGCATTTCTTACTCTGGGCCCTCAGGGCCTCTGGAGTAAAACTCATCTGTCTTGCCTTTCCAAAACCTCTTCTCTGTATTTCTACTCCATACCTCCGTCCTCTGAGTGCCCCCCCAGTTGCCGGTGTAAACCCAAAACCTGCCTACCCTCCTGCATGCGCAACCCGATCATCGGCGGCAACTGGAAGATGAACACCGACAAGGCCTCCGCCGTCGCCCTCGCCCGCGGCGTCCTCTCCGCCGCCGCCGCCAGCCCGGGGCCGGAGGTTGTCGTCTTCCCACCCTTCCCATACCTGCTGCCCGTCAAAGAGGCCCTCTCACACCCGACCATCGGCGGGCGCACCGTCGCCGTCGGGGCCCAAGATGTCTACCACGCCGACCGCGGCGCATTCACCGGCGAGGTCTCACCCCTGATGCTCCGAGACTGCGGCTGCACATGGGCACTCGTCGGCCACTCTGAACGCCGGCACATCCTGCACGAGGGGGACGACAACATCAACCTCAAGTTGCGATCGGCCCTCCACGCCGGCCTCTCCGTCATCCTCTGCGTCGGCGAGTCCCTCCACCAGCGCGACGTCGGCGAGACCAACCACGTCAACGAGAAGCAAACCCGCCTGGGCCTCCGCGAGGTCAAGGCCGAGGAGATCGACCGCGTCGTCATCGCCTACGAACCTGTCTGGGCCATCGGCACGGGCAAAACGGCCACGCCCGACGACGCCCAGGACGCACACGAGCACATCCGCCGAGTCGTCGCCGATATCTTCGGCCGCGACGCCGCCGAACGCATCCGCATCCAATACGGCGGCTCGATGAACCCATCCAACGCCGCCGAACTCATGGCCATGCCCGACATCGACGGCGGCCTCATCGGCGGCGCAAGCCTCAAGCCCGAGGACTTCGGCAAGATCATCGCCGCAGCTGCTGCCGCCGCACGGGTACTGGGGTAAATCGCTCTGGGTACCCCGTCTTGGGTACCCCGGACCTCCGGGCCGGGCGTTTTGTGTACTCAGATAGCCGGGGCGGGTAGGTGGTAGAAGGACGCCCGCCCCGCAGGTTCGGGTTACCCCAAAGCCCTTACCCCAGCGGATCCACCCTCGGCACCGCGCTCCCGTGCCCGCGCACGATCTCGCCCAGTTGCCGCCAAAGTTTCAACCTCTCCCCCTTCCCCCCCGACTCAACCGTCGCGATGAACCGAGCGATCAGCCCGCGCCGGATCGGCACGCCACACCCGATCGGCTCGATCGCCAGCATCGCCATCGATCGCAACCACCGCCTGCGCCCACCCCGCCGAATCGCCACGCAATCAATCATCGCGATGCACGCCACCTCGGCATCCGTGCTCGTAACGATCAGGTTCGACGGCTTCGGGTCCCGGTTGACAACCCCCGCGTGCCGAAGCGATGTAAAGTAGTGTGCCAGCTCGCGCGCCAGCGCGTGCTGCGTGCGCGTCGGCAAGTCCGCCGAGGCCAGGTGCGCTAGCGCCGACCGCCCCGGCAACCTCTGCATGATGAGCCAGCGTTCGCGCGTGCGCCCCTTGCCCTGGTCGATGATCGCCAGGCAGTGTGCCGTCGGGATGCCCAGGTCAATGAGCCTCTGGCTCCCCCGCCAGTGCCGCTCGGCACGCGAGGCGTGCACAAACGCTTTCACCGCGTCGGCACGCGAGCGGAGCGTCCACCGTTTGAGCACCACCGCCTGCCCGAGCAACTCGGCAAAGTAGACCGCCGTGCCCCCCTCGGCCTTGACGAGCCTCGCGGCAGCCAGGTCCAGCCCGGCCAGGGCCTCACCCCAGTCGCCAAGCCCCCGCCCTGGCCCCGGCTCGGCACGCCTTGTGATAAAGTCGTCACGCACATTCACCGCCGCGACGATAGCGGCATCGATGGTCGAAGGTGGGCAATGGGCGCGGCTACCAAGCCCTCGGTTTAGCCCTGGATATGCTTAAACCACCCATCCCCAAAGCGTTCCTGACACATGAGCGAAACTCGGGATACAGCAGTCTCCCAATGACCGCCCCCTCCACAAAGAAGAAGCGGTGGCTTGCAGCGACACTCGCCATGATGCTCCTCATGGCAACTGTGGCCATTCTTAACCCAGTACTTGCAGGAGGCATCGACAATTCGGGTTTTCCAGGGTGCATAGAGCTTCTGGTAGCGGCCTGGGCCCTTATGTGGGGCTTTTTTGCCGCCTGGGGCCTCTTCATCAAGCCGGGGCCCACAGTCCGGCGGGCCACGGATGAGTCTTGGGTTACTGTGGTCGTCTTTGGCATGGGCACCTTTGTGCTCTGGGTGCTCCTGTGGTACGTGGTATGGATCTTGTTGGCTCTACTACGTTGAGCGGAACCGTCCCCGGCCCCCAGTCCTCTTGCACCGGTTGGAACTTCCCCCCGCCCCGCCGATAGACTCCACCCGTGCACCAACCCCCGCCCGACAGCACGCCGCTGGACCTCTCTGTCGCCATCGTCTGCAAAAGCAACGAGCCGACGATCACCCGCACGCTCCAATCCGTCCAAGGCCTGGCCAGCGAGATCGTTGCCGTTGATTCCGGCTCCACCGACGGCACCATCGACATCCTCCGCTCCTTTGGCGCACGCGTCGAGCACTCACCCTGGCTCGGGCACGTCCGCACCAAGCAACTCGCCCTGGACCACTGCACACGCACCTGGGTCCTCGCACTCGACAGCGACGAGAGCCTCGAACCCCCCCTGCAATCCGCCATCCGCTCCGCCCTCACCACGCCCACCCCCCACACCCACGGCTACCAACTCAACCGCAAAGTCTTCTACAACGGACGCTTCCTCAACTACGCCTGGCAGCCCGAACTCCGCCTCCGCCTCGTCCGCAAAGGCGCCGCCAAGTGGGCTGGCATCGACCCCCACGACGGCATGGTCATGGCCAACGGCACCCAACCCGCACGCCTCACCGGCGACATCCGCCACGACTCCTTCAACACCTTCGAAGAGCAACTCCGCAAGCAGGTCACCTACGCCAGGCTCGGCGCCGCCGAGCTGGTCGCACGCGGCCACCGCGGCAGCCCGCTCCGCCTGGTCACCTCACCCATCGGCGCGCTCGCCAAGCAACTGATCCTCAAGCAAGCCTGGCGCGACGGCTGGCCCGGCTGGCTCGCCGCCGGCTCCGCCGCCGCGCAGGCAATGATGAAGCACATGCTCATCATCGAGCAGGCCCGCAAGCAAAACATGCATTGATCCAGCCCGCGTCTGCCCCGAATACAACCCCTGCCACCGCGGTCATCCTTACGCACGGTTAAGCGTGGCAAAGTCGGCAGGCGCGGGCAGGTCCTTGAGGTTGGCCAGGCCAAAGGCCTCAAGAAACTGGCGCGTGGTGCCATACAGCATCGGACGCCCGAGTTCCTCTGCCCGGCCGACGATGGTGATCAGCCGGCGCTCCAAAAGCGAGCGCAAGACCTCGCCACAAGCCACCCCACGGATGGCCTCCAGTTTGGCCCGCGTGATCGGCTGTTTGTACGCGATGATCGCGAGCGTCTCGACGGCGGCCTTCGAGAGCCGCCCGGCGGCCTGCGTCCCGTGGAAGGCGTCCAGAGCCTTGCGGTGGTGCGAAAGGATCATCACTCGATAACTGCCGGCGAGTTTCTCGATCCGGAACTGCCGGCTGGACTGGGCGTACTGCTCGTTGAGCAACGCGACGGCCTGCTCGATGAGTGCAACCGGGTCGTGCAAGGCTTTGTTCTTCCGTGGGCGCTTGGGCTTGGGTGTGCAAGCCTCCGTACTCGGAGGTTGGGTTGTGGTGATCGCATCGCCGTCCTCAAGCAGAGGCTGCTCGGGCGTGATCAGGCCAAGGGCCTGGCCAAGTTTCGTCGGCGGCACCGGCCGCGGGCTGCTGATCAGCAAAGCCTCAACCTGCTGCGCGAGCGCGGCGATGTCGGGCTGCGCGCCCTCAATCGGCACCCGCACAGCCTCAGCCGGCGCGAGATCGGCAATCGTGGCAGTGTGGTCGGCTGGTGTCGTCGAGAGGGTTGGGCTGGCTTCCATGCCTTGGCTCGCTGGGAGTGTAAAAGAGCGGTGCGTCGAGGATATTTTACGCAGGTGGGTGGCTTGCTGCTCGCGTCGTTGACGGCAGTGGGCTGTCGGTTGTAACTGACAGCCGGCGGGTAGATCGCCTCTCCGAGCCGATCCGGGCGGGTAGATCGGCTCTCCGAGCCGATCCGGGTACCCCGGCTCTCCGAGCCGGGCGTCTCTGTGATCGCCCGCCGTCATGGTGTCAGAACCCCACCCCCACCCCCCACAACGTTCAGGCTACGGGTTCATAGAACGTTGCGACGGTCATCGTCGTGCCGCGCTCGCTTTCCCTGCCGGTGTATGCTTGCTCCACTGGCGTCGGCAGACGCAGCAACGACAGCAGCCAAGCATGCCCGGCAGCAAGGGTGCAATCTTCGTGCCGGGGCAGTCGGGGGGCAGGCCCGCAGCAGGGCCTGGTCCAAGCACGCGGGCCATCGGCAAGTCCCTTGCCGACAAGGCCGTCAAGGGTGGTTGATACCCTTGGTTGCTCGTCGGGGGTGTGGGGGGTGTGTTGGCCTTGGTCCCGGTCTTTGCATACAAGTCCCCTCGCTTCGTCAACGATTAACAGCGCATCTGCAAGCAACTTTATGAGGCCCCGTTCATGTCCCAGCACACATCGAGCAACCCAAACGAGTTCATCCTCCCTGACCTGGGCGAGGGCGTGGCCGAGGCGGAACTGATCAAGTGGCGTGTCAAGGTCGGCGATGTCGTACGCGAGCACGACATCCTGGCCGACATGGAAACAGACAAAGCCCTCGTAGAGGTCCCCTCACCCAGGGGCGGCGCGATCCTCGAACTCCTCGGCAGCGAAGGTGAGATCATCAAGGTCGGCTCGGTGCTCGTCCGGTTCGGTGAGCCTGCCAGCGCACGCACACCCGTGGCTGCGCCGGTCGTAGTGGAACTGCCAAAGGTGCCCGAGGCACCGTCGACCAACGGCCACAGCACCCACGCACCGGCAAGCGGCGATGCCGGGACGGTCGTCGGCTCCATGGGTGGTGCCCTCGCCGGCCTATCCGCCGACGGCTCGGCACTGGCAACGCCCGCCGTACGCAGGCTCGCCCGCGACCTCGGCGTGAACATCGGTGCCGTCGCCGGCACGGGCATCGGCGGACGCGTTACCGAAAAAGATGTCCGCAGCGCAACGGGGGCGGGTGCCAAAGTCGCAACCCCCGTCGCCCACTCGGCCCCGCAACCTGTCGCCAAGCCTGCCGAGCCACTGGTCAAGGTTCCGCCACCCGTGCAACCCGCACCGCGCCCGACACCGGCCCCCGCACCGGCCCCCGCTCCCGCAGCGCCGGCCCGGCCCGTTGCGGCCCCCTCGCCCACCGGCCAAGACGTAATCCGTGTCCCATTCAGAGGCGTTCGGCGGACAATCGCCAACCGCCTCCGCGAGAGCGTCAGCAACACCGTCCACTTCACCGTCATGGACGAAGCAGACGTCTCCGCCCTCGACGCCCTCCGCAAACGCATCGGCGCGGCAAGCGGTGAAAAAGTCAGTTTCCTCCCCTTCGTGGCCGCGGCCGTCTGCCGCTGCCTCGCCGGCGAGTTCGCCGAGTTCAACAGCACCACCGACGACGCCAAAGAAGAAATCCTCCGCCACCGCGGCGTGCACATCGGCATCGCCACCGACACCGACAACGGCCTGATGGTGCCGGTGGTGCGCGACTGCGATAAACTCGGCGTCCTCGAGATCAGCCGCCAGATCGCAACCGTCGCCGACAGCGCACGCAACCGCTCGGCACCCCGCGACGCCCTCATGGGCAGCACCTTCACCATCAGCAACGTCGGCAGCCACGCGGGCCGGTTCGCAACGCCCATCATCAACTACCCGGAGGTCGGAATCCTGGCCGTCGGGCGCGCACGCGATGCCGTCGTGGTCCGCCACGGCGGGATGGCCGTCGGCAAAGTGCTCCCGCTCAGCCTCGCCTGCGACCACCGGGTTGTCGATGGTGCCTCGGCAGCACTCATGCTCTCACGCATCATCGCCCTGCTCGGCACCCCCGATGAGCTGCTCGGCCCGGCCCGCGGGTGAATCACTGGCTGAGGGCGGGCACACCGTCAGGGCCGCTATCCCAGCAGCAGCCCATCATGCGCCAAACGCACACCCTCGGGCAACTGCGCATTCGTTTCCTCATGCGGCAGGTCATGGGCGATGTGCGTCAAAAACGTCTGCCTCGGCGCGACCCGCTCGGCGATCCCCACCGCCTGCTCCACCGTCAGGTGCGTCGGGTGCCGCCTGTGCCGCAACGCGTCAAGCACGAGCGTCCCCAAACCCTCCAAGTACGGCCAGCTCTCCGGCGGGATCGCCGAGACGTCCGTGCAGTACGCCAACGGCAAAAACCCCGCACGCATCGACCCGTCCCGGTGCGCGTTGACAGCATCAAACCGAAAACCCAAGATCGGCGTCCGACCGTGCAGCAGCCGGATCGGCGTGATCCGCAGCCCGAACAACTCAAAGCCCACCCACGGCTGGATCGTCTGCGTGATCAGCGACGCCACAAACGAGTCGTTCGCGTTCGCCTCACGCTCGAAAATATGCGCATACACCCGGCGGAGGTTCCCCATCGTCTGCACGTCCGCGTGCACCTCCACAGGCCCGTTCTGCAGCAGGTTGAACCGCCGAACCTCATCAAGCCCAAAGATGTGGTCCACATGGTGGTGCGTGAACAAAATCGCATCGCACCGGGTGATCTTGTGCGCCAGCGCCTGCTGGCGCAGGTCGGGCGTCGCGTCGATGAGGATCACACGCGCCTGCCCGCCCGGATCCACAAACCGGATCGCCGCCCCGCACCGCAGCCGCTGGTCCCGCGCGTCCGTAGACATACACACGCCGCACCCGCACCCAATCGCCGGCACCCCGGCGGAAGTCCCAGTACCAAGAAATAGAAACTCCACCCCCAAGAATAGATGCGATCGACCACCCCGCCCGGTCTACCTACCCCCTCACGCCACCTTGCGTTGCCCCTGGGCCGCCAAGCCGATGCCCCCACCCGCCGCGCCCGCCCCCGGCGTGCCGACAAACTCGCAGATCGCACGCCGCGCCTCCGGCTCAAGCCCGCTGAACATCAGCCCAACATCAAACCAGAAAAACCGCACACGCTTGATCCACCGCACCGTGCACCGCACCGGCAGTTGCCCGTGCTGCGTCAACAAAAGCGTCTCGATCCCCTGGCCCAGCACAGGCCTCGCCCGCGTGCGGATTTTCATCCCGCCGGCCGAGATATCGATGATCTCCCCGAGCGTGCACCGTGCCATCGAGCACCGCTGTCGCCCGAACGTCCGCTCCATCTGGGCCCCCGACTGGCCGGGCGTTCCACCCGGGGCGTGCAGGCCAGCGTTGCCGTGTTCGTCCAATACGGGCATAGCAGAAGTATCGATCACTATCCCCCGCACCTGCAACCGCAAAGCAACACCACCTCGGGTTTCTCCCCTACGCCCCCCGCACAACCGGCCACGCAACCCGCACGGCCACCTCTACCGCCCGGTAACACACCCAAACCCCACCCCTCGCTACACTCACGCATGAACAACACCCTGCCCAAACTCGGCCTCGGCTTCGCCGCAACACTCTGCGCTAGCGGCATTGCCCTTGCTAACACCGACGGCCTCAACTCGGCCACCCCGCCGAGCGTCGTCCCGCAGGAACTCGTGCTCGGCAAGCCCACCCCAGCCGTACGCGACGGGCAGGCCATTAGCGATGCCCAGGCCCCCTGGACCGTGCAACTACGCCCCCTCGCCTGGTACGCCGCCTTCGCCGGCGATGTCCGCGTCGGTGGCTCGGCCACCTCACGCAAACTCGACGTCCGCGACATCAACGCCGACTCACCACGCATCACCCCCCTGGCCGAGGTCGCCTTGCGCATCCCAGACAAGCAACTCCTTTTCACCCTCCAGGGTGGTGGATACTCCGCCGAGAGCATCTGGTCCCCCACAGCACCGATCCAAGTCGGCACACTCGCCGTAACACCAGGACAGGCTGTAACCAACAAGTTCGAGATGGCTAGTTTCGAGGCCATGGGCGGCTGCTACTGGCTGCTAACAGACTTTGACGACAACACCGGCAACACCTTCCTCCGCCTCACCTGCCTCGGCGGCGTCCGCGTCGTCGACCAGACCTTCCGCTTCACCACCAGCGCAGGCACCACCCAGACCCAGAGCACTTACGCCGCGCCGGCCGTGGGCATCAAACTCGACGCCCAACTCAGCCGAGAGTTTGTCGCCACCGTCGCCAGCACCGCCGGCATCTGGCCCGATCAATCCAGTTTCGACATCGACACCTCCTTCACCTACACCCCCAACGGCGGCTGGCTCGGCCTCCAGGCCGGCTACCGCCTCCTGAGCATCGACTACAGCAGCGGCAGCGGGGCCGACGAAAACTCCTTCTCCGGGTCCCTCGCCGGGCTGTACTTCGGCGTGCAAATACGGTTCTAGCCCCGCAACCGTTGCACCAGAACCCCTCGAATCAACTTTCCTAACCCGTGCCTTGACAAGGCCTTAGATTCATGACAAACTAGGTGTCTACGGGGTTATCCTACCCCGGCGGTCCACGTTGCAGGCACCCCCGACCCAGCTGCCCATCGCTCTGGTCGCGCAAGCGAGCAATGCATGAAGACACTGACGAAAAAAGACTTCATCGAAGCCCTCCGGCTCAGGCTCGGCATCGACCCGCGCCACGCCGATGAACGCATCCGCCCCGCCCTCCAGGCCTTCCTCGATGAAATCGTCGAACAACTCGGCCAGGGCAATCGCATCGAGTTCCGAGACTTCGGCATCTTCGAGGTCCGACAGCGCGCCGCACGCACGGCACAGAACCCCAAAACACTCCAGCCCGTCCCCGTCCCCGCACGCAAGAGTGTCAAGTTCAAGCCCGGCCTGCTCATGAAGCTACGCGTCGCCGGCGACGCTAAGCCCAGCGTCTAAGTCTGTCGCTAGCGCTCGGGAATCTGGACCAGCTGCGAGGCCTGCACCTGCTCATTGCCAAGTTTGTTCCGCTGCTTCAGCCCCGCGCCGTTGTACAGGTTGTGGGGGAAGCGTTTTTTCAACGCCGTCAGTTCGGGGTTCTCTGGACGCGATGGTGCCTCATCCGTCGCCCGCCGGGGGAGGTCCTCGTCGCTCCAAACGCCGATCGTTACCATGCTCCGACGCGGGCCGTGGAAGTAGAACGCCAACTCACCCTCCTTCCGCAGCGACGCCGCCGCCTCCTCCGCGGCCCTCCGCAGCTCGGCCAGTTCAGCCTCGGTCGGCTCCCGGTTGATGTCCTCGCGCGAATACACCCCCACCTGCAGCGTGTACTGCGCGCGGGCACCAAACTCCTTCCTCGCCGAGATCAGGTTGTACTCCGGACGCGCCCCAACATTGATGACATCCCCGGCCGGTGCAAGGAACGCGCCCAAAAAAGGACGCGTCTGACCAACCTTCGTCTTGCGCACCTCATCAAGCCTGCGCACGGCCTCCGGGCTCGATGGATCAGCAAAGCGACCAACAGCCACAACCGTCGCCCCCCCGCGGACCTCGCTGAACACGTCATTGATCTTCGCCTGCTCGCGCACGCGTGCCACCCCCGCCTCGGCCAGCACGGCCTGCTCAGCGCCGCGGAACGTCGCCAGGATGATCGACCACGGCCCCTGCGTCTTGCCCTCTGCCGGGGCCTCCTTCGCCGGGGGCTGCCCCTTCTGCACGCCAAGCCCAGCAGGCTGCGCGCAAGCGGAAGATACTGGCGTGGCCACGAAACCCGCCAGGAGCAGGACCGACAGCAAAAGTCTCAACATCATGCCCAATCTTTGCCACACAAAGCAGTGCGGGTGCAGAAAAATCGTCGAAGGCACCAACGTGCTGATCTGCACCGCAGATGCCCCGTCCAGTCGCACCCGGGCGGGGAATTGTACATTTATAAAAAGAATAATCACCCCTGCAACCGGTGCGCAAAGGCGACGCGCAAAACCTGACAAAGTGCGAATATCTTGTTGGTATTTATCCTCCCGAACAAGGCAAATGGCCATCTAAATACATATTTTACAAGCACTTACGGGAAGATCACCTGGACCGATAGACTCAAGAAAAAACGGACCAACCGACGATAGACAGTGAACGAAGATCGCACACGGGCTGACAGAGACTGAACCGCTCACGCCCGTATCAAGTAAATACCCGAGAAGGATCTCAGCGGGGGCAAGGCCAGGACGGCCGGCAACCTGAGTTGTTGCATTGTCCGCGTCGCATCGGCAGTTTCGTTCTGGAGTAGACCATGTCAACCATCCCAAGCACACCCCGCAACCCCGGCATGGTCACCCTTGTTGATCGGGCCAGTGTCATCGCCCGCCTCGGGCCGCGCGCCATCCCCGGCGAAACACAGCCGCAGAGCACCGCCCGGGGTGTCGATGAGGTCAGCCTCTCGGCCGAGGCCCAGTCGGCCTCCCGCCAGCAGCCAAGCGACCAGCCCAACGCCCGTGCCGAGCGTCTGGCCCTGATCAAGGCCCAGATCCAAGATGGCACCTACGACAGCGACGATAAACTGACGATCGTCGCCGACCGCATCGCCCGCCGCCTCGGCTGAGTGCCAGCCTCTGGCATAGATCAATCAATGACCACCGCGGGGCCCCTAGTGTTGGCCCCGCGTTTTTACATATCCCCGAAGTTGGAATGATCGTCTTCGAGTTTGAGCCTTTTCAGTATCAAACCCCGCCCCTACTCCTCCCGCCAGCATGTTCCAGGCGAGGGGTTCTGCAACAGGCATCCCACCACTCTGAATCGAATCCACTCTGCATCTTCTTCACCTGCATCTGCATCACTCTGTATGTCTTCCCCATACCTCCCATCTCTGAGTTCCCCCACTGGGCCCTCCGGGCCTCTGGAGTAAAACTCTCTCCCGACCCCCCACAATGGCTTTCTTCAAAGACCTCATCGCGAAGGTTTCCCAGGGCCTGGCCAAAACCAGGCAGGCCGTCGTCGCCAAACTCACAAGCCTGATCCTCGGCCGGACGCTCGATGAATCCCTCCTGGCCGATGTCGAGCGTGCACTCCTCGAAGCCGACGTCGGCGTCGGCGCAACCGGCAAGATCATCGCCGCCGCACGCGAAGACTTCCGCGCCGGCAAGATCAAAGACTCCGCCGAACTCCTCGTGCACCTCAAACGCAGCCTCAAGGCCCTCCTGGCCGCCGGCGGCCCCGACGTAGACGTCCGCGCCGCCTCAGCATTCATCCCCGCCCCGCTGCACCTCCGCCCCCACGGCGAGTTGACCATCATCCTCGTCACCGGCATCAACGGCGCGGGCAAGACCACCAGCATCGCCAAACTCACCAAGCACCTGCAAGAGCAGCGCAAAAGCGTCCTCCTCGGCGCGTGCGACACCTTCCGTGCCGGCGCAGTCAAACAACTGGAAGTCTGGGGTGAACGCCTCGGCGTAGACGTCATCCGCGGCCAGGCCAACGCCGACCCCGCCGCCGTCGCCTTTGATGCCTGCAAGGCCGCCCTCGCACGCAAGGTCGATGTCCTCATCATCGACACCGCCGGCCGCCTGCAAACCCAAGACCCGCTGATGAAACAACTCGCCAAAATCCGCAGCGTCCTCGCCAAGCAGGCCCAAGACGCACCACACGAGGCCCTGCTCATCCTCGACGCAACAACCGGGCAGAACGCCCTCCGACAGGCCGAGGCCTTCGGCAACGCCGCAGGCATCACCGGCATCATCCTCTCCAAACTCGACGGCACAGCCAAAGGCGGCATCGTCGTCGCCATCCGCTCCGCAGTCGACATCCCCGTCAAGTTCGTCGGCACCGGCGAACGCCCCGAAGACTTCGCACCCTTCGACCCCGACACCTTCGTCGAAGGAATGTTCGGCCAGTGAGTCCCTCGTTGCCCCGGCAGCACATGCCAGGCATCAAACTTCGCACTTCCAAAAACTACCGCGCTAAGCCCACCCCAAAAACCTCTCTGAAAACCTCTGCCCCTCCGTCCTCTGAGTGATTCCCCCCGCTGGACCCCTCAACCCAGCCCGTCTAAACTCCGATACACGCCCTGAACGTGCGCGCAGCAAGCCCGCACGCCTCGCCGGAGAGGTGCCAGAGCGGTTGAATGGGCTAGTCTCGAAAACTAGTTAAGGCCATTGGTCTTACGGGAGTTCGAATCTCCCCCTCTCCGCTTTCTCCTTCCCGCGCACCCCGCATCGCCTACCCCGGTTTGGGCACCCCGGACCTCCCGGCCCGGCACCAACCCGCCGGCTATCATCAAGCAGCATGCAACGCCGCCCCCACCAGTGTTGTTGTTGATCGCCTCAAAGCCCCCCGGCACGCACGTGCCCGGCTGCGCGATCCTGGCCCTCTGGCCGCCGTAAACACCGATCCCTTTCCCAGGCCTGCCCTGCTCGCTCGCCTGTCGAGCCACAACTGTCGCCCTTATGAGTTCCCACCCCTACCAAGTCGATCTCCACCGAGCCGGCTTCGCCCTCGACGCCCTCCAAGGCGAGCTCACCGGCTCAGGCCTACGCGCACCCGACCCCGCACCATTCGTCCACGCCCTCCGCCAGGCCCTCTTCCCGCACTTCCGCACAGGCCAGGCCACCACCGCCGAGCTGCTCGCTCAGCTCCACGACGCCGCCCACCAACTCGCCGCCCAAGCCCTCGGCACGCCCCAGACCTGGCCCGACCACCTCATCGACGCCCTCCCAACCATCGCCGCACAGCTTTACGCCGACGCCGCCTTCACCCTCGCGCAAGACCCCGCCGCACACTCACTCGACGAAGTCATCACCACCTACCCCGGCTACGCCGCCATCGTCATCCACCGCGTCGCCTCGGCCATCCACCTGCTCAACGTCCCGCTCATCCCCCGACTCCTCGCCGAGCTCGCACACGCGCAGACAGGCATCGACATCCACCCCGGCGCAACCATCGCCTCCCCCTTCTGCATCGACCACGGCACAGGCGTCGTCATCGGCCAGACCGCCGTCGTCGGCAAAAACGTTGTCCTCTACCAGGGCGTAACCCTCGGCGCACTCCGCATCAGCAAAGCCGTCGCCGGCACCAAGCGACACCCCACCATACAAGACGACGTCGTCATCTACGCCAACGCCACCGTCCTCGGCGGCAACACCGTCATCGGCGCACGCAGCGTCATCGGCGGCAACACCTGGATCACACGCTCGGTACCCCCCGACTCCACCGTCCTCCGCAAGCCCGACCTGCCCATCCCCACCAACGCCGGCGACGAATACACCATCTAACCCACGCACCAAACCCATCCACCAAACCCACGCACCAAACCCATCCACCAAACCCACTCATAAGGAAACACACATGCGCACAGAAAACATCCTCCAGACCATCGGCAACACCCCATCCGTCCGCATCAACCGCCTCTTCCCAGGCCGCCAGGTCTGGCTCAAAATGGAAAAAGCCAACCCAGGCGGCAGCATCAAAGACCGCATCGCACTGGCCATGATCCAGGACGCCGAGCAACGCAACCTCCTCAAGCCCGGCACCACCATCATCGAGCCGACCTCCGGCAACACGGGCATCGGCCTGGCGATGGTCGCCGCCGTGCGCGGGTACAAACTCATCCTCGTCATGCCCGAGTCCATGAGCGTCGAACGCCGGGCCATCATGCGCGCCTATGGAGCCGAACTCGTCCTCACCCCGCGCGAGCAAGGGATGAAAGGGGCCATCGCCAAGGCCCAGGCCCTCGTCGCCGAGCACCCGCCCGCGTGGATGCCCATGCAGTTTGACAACCAGGCCAACGTCCACATCCACCGCCAGACCACCGCACGCGAAATCCTCGCCGACTTCCCCGAAGGCCTCGACGCGATCATCACAGGCGTCGGCACCGGCGGGCACATCACCGGGTGCGCGCAGGTCCTCAAAGAGCACTGGCCCAAACTCAAAACCATCGCCGTCGAACCTACAAAGTCACCCGTCCTCAGCGGCGGCACGCACACCCCCCACGCCATCCAGGGCATCGGCGCGGGCTTCGTCCCATCGATCCTCGACCGCCAGGCCCTCGACGGGATCGTCCAAGTAACCGACGACGACGCCAAGAACTACGCTCGACGCGCCGCACGCGAGGAGGGCCTCTTCATCGGCATCTCCAGCGGGGCGACCCTCGCGGCCATCAGCCAGTCCCTCCCCACCCTCCCCGCCGATGCGCGCATCCTCGGCTTCAACTACGACACCGGCGAACGCTACCTCTCTATCGAGGGCCTCTACCCAGCCCAGTGATCCCCCCGCTCGCATCGTCATAAACGGGCGCAACGCCGTGGAGTTGGTGTTCCACACAGAACACAATGTCCGCGTCTAGCCCGATCCGCCTCAGGTTCCGACCACCCCGGCTGTCGCGAAAGACACGCAGCACCCCATCGGGTCTGCTTGTCGCCTGCGCGTGCAGCAGCACGCACAAGCGTGCCGAGTCGTCGGCCACCAGCGTCCGCCCCGCGCCCACCAGGCGCTCCGTCAACGCCCCGGCAACCAGCGCGTCCTCCATGCTCACCTCCTCGCGCGTCCCGGCGCACAGGATGTGCACAGGCCGCGCGTCCTTGGCGATCGCGTCGGCAATGGTCTGAACGTTCCCCATGCAGGCGACGAGGACCAAGCCCGCGTGCCGGGCGTGCAAAAGCGTCGCCGTGCCGTTGGTGGTGGTAAAGACGATCTCTCGCCCCCCGACGGCCCCCGGCGTGTACGCCGACGGTGAGTTGCCCAGATCAAACCCCTCGGGCCTCACCCCCGCACGCTCGCCCCCGAGCAGCACGTTGTTCCCTTGCGCCCGCAGATGGTCGGCCTTGTCGCGGGCATCCTGCACCGACAGCACCGGGTGGATGCACGGGCAACCGCTCGCCAGCGCCTGCGTGATCGTTACGCTGGCGCGCAAAGCATCAATGACCACCGCGATGCACCCGGCCAGGTCCTCGGGCGCGATCAGCGTGGGCAGGAGGTGGACCGCCGTGGGGCGCGGCCCGGCCTCGGAGTCGGGTGAGGGTGGAGGGAGGTTGGCGTCAAGGACTTTGTACACGCGGTGAGGTTAGCGTGCAGGTAGCAGATAAAAAAACGCCCCGGGCCACTGGCCCGGGGCGTTGAAGGGAAGATGCACAAAGTGGAACGACCGCACGTCTTAGCGACGACGGCGGCCGAGGGCCAGACCGCCGAGGCCGAGCAGTGCGGCTGCGCCGGGGGTTGGGATCAGGTAGCGGTTGAAGCTGGTGTAGGCAACGGTGCTGCCGGCAGCGCCGAAGCCGGGGTTACCACCGGCGATGTTGCTGTTGGGGAGCGACTCGTCGCTGTTGTAGTTGCTGTCGGAGGTATAGGCCGCGAACCAGTCGATCTGCGTCGGGTTGCCGAGGGCGGCCAGGGAGATCGTCTGCACCCACCCGGCGTTGCTGTAGCTGCCGGCGAAGTAGTTGAGGTGGCCCGGGGTGTTGCCGGCGGTCAACTCGAAGCCGACGGTCTGCGTCCCACTCCAGAACGCGAAGCCGAAGTCGGGGAGGATGGGGAAGGTGTCGTCGCTGTCGCGGGTCAGGTTCGATATGACCCGACGGCCGCCGTCGGCGCTGTCGTCCATCTGCGCGTCGGTGAAGCCACCTGCGCGGGTATCGAGGAAGATGGCAACGTAGTCGTTAACGTTGTTGCCTGGCACGAAGGTGATGCGGAGATCGGCACCGCCGTTGACGACCTCCATGGTGATCGACCCGCTGCCGAGCGTGCCGCCGAAGCCGCTGCCGCCGCCGTTGGCGAAGGTCTGCGGGCCGGGGCCGGCCAGGGTCAGGGTTTGGGCGGATGCCGCACCAGCACAGGCCACAAGGGCCAAGACAGCAAGAACGTTCTTCATAAATATCTCCCTCGACACAGTTCATTCATTGAATATCGAACATCTACACGGGCACGCGCGTGTTCCGTGGCCGCACAGTGGAATCGCCAAGTCGTGGGGTTTCCACGCGATGCTCTCTCCGCTCTGCGGTACTCTGAAGATACCACTAAAATGGGCTATTGCAAGGTGGAAGCTCACGCCCAGTGAAAATCGTGTAAGTTATCGGGTGTATTTGGTCTTTGATCGGTATCTGGGGGGTGGTGGTTAGGACCCGACGTACCGTGCATAGACGGCCCGCGCCGTGGCCGGGTCGGTCGTCTGGCCGACGATCGCACGCCCGTCGGCGAAGATGGTCAACGGCCGGCCGTCGGTGAGTTTGCCTGCGAGCGTGGTCGTCGAGGTGGCGAATCTGCCGTGCGGGGCCAGGCGCGTGGCCAGGTCGGCAAGGTTCAATTGTGTGCCGCGTGCGGGCGATGGCACCTGCACGGCGTTGCGCCCGCACAGCACCGTGCACTCGGTGCTGCTCTCAGACGCATCAAGAAACGCAAACTCCCGGCGTGCGCAGCACGGGCACTTTGGGTCCATCGCCCCACTCAAGTCCATGCGTGCCCGCCGGTTCGCCCATAGGTCAAAGCTCAGCATCGACGCGCTCAGTGCGCCCGGATCGACGAGCAGCTTGATCGCATCGGCCGCCTGCGTGCAGCCGATGATCGCGCTGACGGGTGCGAAGATGCCAGCGGTGTCGCATGTCGGGGCGACGCCCGGCTGCGGCGCGTCGGGGTAGAGGCAGCGGAGGCACGGCGTCAGGCCCGGGCGGATCGTCAACTGCATCCCGGCGGTGCCGACCGCGCCGCCGTAGACCAGGGGGATGCCGTGCTTGACGCACGCGTCGTTGAGGAGGTAGCGGGTCTGGAAGTTGTCGGTGCAGTCCAAGACGACGCTGGGGCGCGGGTGGGCAAGCAGGATCGGCTCGGCGGCGTACGGCGTGAAGTCCTCCACGATGGCATCGACGGCGATGGCATCGTTGACGGCCCGCAGCCGGGCCGACGCGGCCTCGGCCTTGGGCTGCCCGACGTCGTGCTGCGAATAGAGCGTCTGCCGCTGGAGGTTCGTCAGCTCGACGGTGTCCCGGTCGATGACCGAGAGCCTCCCGACGCCGGCGCGGGCAAGGAGGTCGAGCGCCGGGCACCCAAGGGCCCCGGCACCGACAACCATCACGTGCGCGCGGGCCAGCGCACCCTCGGCGGCGGGGCCGAAGCCGGGCAAAATGCTCTGGCGGTGGTAACGCGATTGCACGGCTGATCGTAGCGAGGGGGCTCTTTTCGCGTGCGTAAGGCTAAACTCGACCATGGCCAAGCAGGACCTCAGCGCGTATCAGCAGAAGATCGTCAAGCGGTACTACGAGCACCACGAGGGGATCCACATCACCAAACTGATGGAACTGGTCAGCGAACTGGCCGTGGCAACGGGGGGGAAGAAGGCCGAGGGATTGTGGAAGCGCGCCGAGATCGCCCTCCGGCAGGCAGGCGCGGATGAGGCCAAAGCACGTGCGTGCATCGATGGGAAGAACGTCAAAGCGCTGGCGGAGCTAGTGGGGAAGTTGGCCAGGTAACCGGGTAGGTCGGCTCTCCGAGCCGACCCGGGCACCCGAGGCCCAGAGGGCCCAGAGAAGGAATTACTCAGAGGACGGAGTTACAGAGATTTTCAGAGTGGTTTCTGGGGTTGGGTTTGGGAAGGACTTTGGTAGAAGGGGCATCAAACCTGGTATCTACTCCGCGTCCCTCCGCCAACCTCCGCCCCCTCCGCGAACCTCTTCTATCGAGTGATTTGCGATAGCCAACCCCACCCCTGCCCCTCCCCTCGGGGGAGGGGTTCTGAATCAACTTTCAGTTTGACATCGGCGGCTTGCCCGGCGTGCTGGCGAGTATCGCCACCCCTAGCAGGATCAGCGTGATCCCTGCCGCCTTGCGTGCCGTCATGCTCTCGCCGAGGATCAGCCAGCCGAGCAGCACCGCCGAGGCGGGTGCGATCGTGAAGGCGATCGGCTTGACCAGCGAGACGTCGGCGAGTTTGAGCGATGAATAAAACAAGATCAGCGCCACCGCCCCGGCACAGACCCCCGCGCCGACGATCAGTTTCACCAGCGTCGCAGGCTCGGCACGGGTGAAGTCTGGCTCAGGCGTTACCAACTTGCCCACCAGCAGCCACGCGAGCCAGACCAACGGCAGCGCGACAAGCGTCCGCACCGCCACGGCCGTCAGGGGCCCGACCTGACCGGTCTTGAGCACGATCTTGGTGCAGACCTCACCAACGCCCCAGAAAAGCCCGGCCCCGACGGCCATGAGGATGGCCCAGGTTGGTGTGGAGATGTTCATGCCCAGAGCATCCCGTGCCGGGGGTGGATTGTCAAGAGGCGATGCAACGGCGTGCGGTCGGGGGGCGTGCGTGTTGCTACGCTTGTCGCCGGTGGCGGGCATCGACAAGGAGCAGGCATGGGCGCGGAGACACCGAGCAACGCAGCAAGCAACGCACCGGGCAAAGGGCCGAACCTGGACCACCCGGTCTTCGCCCTCGTCAAGGGGCACTTTGCCAGCAAGCGGTTCAGTGCGACGGAGTTCCGCGGGCAGAGCACGCTGATCGTCCAGCCCGGCGATGCGCACGCGGTGCTGGGGTTTCTAAAGAATGACCCGCGGTGCGGCTTCAACTTCCTGGCCGACGTGGTGGGCGTTGACTACCTCGGCTACCCGAGCAAAACCATCGGCCGCTTCGCGGTCGTCTACGTCCTGCGCTGCTTTGAGCGCGAGGACCTCTTCTTTGTCAAAACCTTCCTCGACCCCTCGCTCCCAACCGACGGCATCGTCGAGGACCCGGCGTTGTACCTCGACAGCGTCACCGACCTCTGGCCAGGTGCCGAGTGGATGGAGCGTGAGGTCTATGACATGCTGGGCATCCGCTTCCGCAACCACCCAGACCCTCGCCGCATCCTTACGTGGGAGGCCTACCCGGCCCACCCGCTGCGGAAGGACTATCCCGTCCGCGGGCGTGAAGAACGCGAGCAGTTCAGGCTGGTGGACCGGACGGATGCCTAAGAGCGGGCCAGTGCCAGATCGCACCTAGATCACGCGCGACGGCGGGGGAGTGTCATGGCCGCGACAAGGCCCAGCAGCCCAGCGGCGCCGGGGGTCGGGATGACGCGGATGCCGAAGGAATGGTCATACTGCCGGCTGCGGTCGAGCTCCATGATCCAGAGCGTGTAGGTGCCAGGCCCGAGTGTGCCGTCAAAGCCGATGGCACCGGGGCTGGCGCTGAGGGGCAAGAGGATGTCCTGCCCTTGGTCGGCCGAGCCGTAGTGGTACCAGCCCAGCAGGGTGCTGGCATCGACGGTGTCATACGGGACGCTGACCTGCGGCCCACGCTCGATCCCGATGAACGAGAACGCGCCGCCGACGTCAGAGATAAGCACCTCCAGCCGGTCAATCCGCTGCCCCGGCGCGATGGTGAAGGTGGCGTAGTCGATATCGGCCTGGAGCTCCGGGTCGCCGGGCGTGGCATTGACCGGCAGGCCAGAGCGTCCGGAGATCACGCTCACGCCCAGGCCCAGCGGGCCGATGTTCGTCGGGGCGAGGTTGTTGTTGGACAAGTCCCCACCGATGGCCTCGTTGAACGTGATCGCCGCGGTGGCCGGCGACGACAGCGCGGCGAGGGCAAAGACTGGCAGGGCGAGAAACGATGCGCACGAGCGTGTCATGGGTGAACTCCGTGTGAAATCTACTTTTACAAAGTAGCATGAACCCGGATGAGGTGTGTCAAGACTGCGCTGTGTTTGTGTGAATGCTTGATGAACGGGTACTAGAAATGAAGGGGGATTCGGCTACTCGATCCGCGCTGGTTGCTCCGGGCGAGGCGTGGCCGTGTGTGACATTGAGTCTTCGTGTGGTGATTGCTACTGCCGCAAGTGGAGTTCTGTCAGCACCCCGTCCAGGGGCTTGGTGCTGACGCTGGCGCGGGCCTCGTTTGCGGGGTTCACAGCGACGAACTGAAAGAGCTTCACGAACGCGCCGACAACCAACGCGACCTCGAGCTGCCCCAGGCTTTTGCCTGGGCAGAAACGCGGGCCGTGGCCAAAGCCGAAGTGCAGCAGCTCGTTGGTGCCCTTGTTGCGACCGGCCTGCGCGATGTTCTCCCAGCGTTCGGGGACAAAGTCGGCCGCAGGAAACCCGGTCGCGGCGGTGCCCCAGTGGTCATCGTGGCGGTTGGCGTGCCAGATGTCCAGCAATATGTGGGTGCCCTTGGGTACGTACAGTCGCAGGCCCCCGGCGGTCTGCACCCACGTGTCGGCCGAGGCTCGGCGGGGATGGAAATAGAGCGACGGGGTCAGCCGCAGCGTCTCGTTGAGCACGTGCCCGAGGTACCTCGCCTGCTCGAGCGTCCCGGGCGTGTACTCGTTGATCCCCTGGATCTCGGCGAAGAGCTTCTCCTGTGCGGTGGTGTTGCGGGCAAGGTGCGCGATCGCCCACGACGCGTAAGAGGTGGTCGCCTCAAGCGCACCAGCGAGAAAAACGCGGATGTTGCTACGGAGCAGTTCATCGGGCACGTCTGACTTGAACTGCGCCCAGAGGCCCAGGCCCTGCTTGCGGGTGGCAATGACCGTGTCCGTCAGTTCCTCAAACGTGGCCCGTGCGGCCTTTGCATCGGTGATGCCCCTGCTGAGGCCGGGCATGCGGTGCAGCGGGCAGCCGACCTTGTTGACGACAGTGTCAAAGACGATGTGATTGATCACCGCATCGATCGCCGGGACGTAGCGGTTGCGGATCTGCCCGTACGCAACGGTCGCCCCGAAGAAGTTGTTCACCAGCAGCTCGAGCATCACGGCCTTGATCTCCGGCTCGAGCTGGACGCGGACAGGGCCCCCGTGCTGCTGGATATGGGCACGCACGGCCTCCAGGCGGTGCCCGACGGTGTGCCGGAACGTGCGCTCAAACTCGGCAAACATCTCGGGCTGGAAGAGCGTCGTGCGGGCGAATGGGGGCGTAGATAGTTTCTTCTGATGCTTCCAGCTCGGCCCGTTGGCATACAGCAGTGAGTCCTTGCCCGTGGCGCGGGCAATGCCCCCCGAGGGGAGTGTGTCCCGATCAAACTGGCCAGGGCGGTCGCCGGTGTCGGCCGAAATAGAACGGATCAGGCCCGGGTCCCGCGTAACAAGCACAGGCGCGAAGCCCGGCACATCGAGGTAGCGTGTATGCCGACCGGGGCCATCGTCGGCATCGGCATCCCAGAAGTAGGTGTCCAAGATCCTGATCGGCTTGCCGTAGTTCCACGGGTGCGGGAAAGGGAGCGTCGGCCGGCCAGAGAAAATCCCCAGCAGCGGGACGCGGGCGGGCGTGATGTCGCCCATAAAAGGGCTACGGCCAAGCAACTGCTGTGGCAAGCGTTCCAAACGCTGGTAGAGCGGGATGCGGTCCTGCAGGAACGTGCGAATCTGGCTGGCCATGAGTGGTTCTTTGGTAGGCCGTCGATGCTCGATCACTCCGCCGGGCCCCTTTAGAAACGGCCCCGGTGTGTTGCCGGGGCCGTCTGGGTTTGTGCCTAATGAATGAAGTTGCCGGCTCCAACCCCAACGATGCCACGCCCCGCCAGAACGTTCTGGCGGTGGAGTTACTTACTTCTTAGCCGTCCCCAGCCAGAGTTCCCAGTTCTTTCCATAGGCGTCGGCATTGGCCTTGGTTACGCGGTCCAGCGGGGCGTTGACCATGGGCTTAGCCGGGGTCTTCCCTTCCAGGATGTTCTCCATCAGCAGGCGGACGCTCTCGGTCCCCCAGGCGAAGTACTTCTGCCCGAGCAGCACCTCAACGTCGCCGTTCTTCAAGTACGGCAGCGTCGGGGGCAGTGTGTCAAGGCTCACAACCTTTGCCTTGCCACGCAGGCTGTCCAGCGCGTTCTGCGTGTACAGCGGCCAACCGCCGACGAAGACCCACGCGGTGATCTGCGGGTTGCCCGCCTGCACTTCCTCGATCTTCTTGACGGCGTCCTGCGGCGTCTCCTCGTGGTAGTAGGTGTTGATCACGCTGATATCCGGGGCGATCTTCTTGAGCGTCTCCTTGACGCCACGCACGCGGGCCTGCAGGTTCGGCGCGTTCTGGTTCCCCGCCAGGATTGCCACCACGCCCTTGCCGCCGAGTGCCGCCTTGACCTCCTCGGCTAGCGCGGCACCGGCCTGGAAGTCGTCGGTCCCGAAGTAGGCAAACCGCTTGCTCGCCGGCACGTCGCTGTCGAAGGTAACAACCGGAATCCCACTCTCGACGGCGCTGTCAATGGCGACCTTGAGCTTCGCCGCGTCCGACGCCGACACAGCGATGCCTGCCGCCCCGCGTGCCGCAAGCGCGGCGATCAGGTCCGCCTGCTTCTGCGCGTCCTCGCCGACGGGCGTCTGCCAGTCGATCTTGATCTCGACGTTGTACTTCTTGCCAAGCTCAACGGCGGCGGACTCTGCACCTGCTCGCGCAGCGATGAAGACCGGGTTGTCCTGGCTCTTGGCCACCAGGCCGATGGTGTAGGTCTTGCCCGCACCCTTGGCCGGGGTCGGTTGCGCCGACGTGGCCGTCATGCTACCCTGCGCGGCAAAGGCCACCGCAGCAAGCATCACGGCAAGGCCCGCACTCAGAATCGTCTTGATACCCATGCGAAAACTCCTGTATGGGGTGAATGATCCACGTAAGTATATTGCCCCAAAGCGCCGCCGGGGGATGCTGTTACCGATCCTCAAGTTCCTTACGCGCCCGACGCTTGGCCGCCAGCAGCGTGTTCTCCTCGGCCGGCGCGGCGGCAGTTGGAGTTGGCGCGGACGTACTACTACTCGCAGGTTCAGCCCGTGGTCTCGGTGCCGCCCTCGGCACCACGGCGGAGGGTTCCGTCCTCGGCGGCGGAGCGATCGCCCTCGTGCTCGCCTTGCGCTGGGCTGCCTCAGCAATCGTCAAGCTTGGTGCAACGGACGGGGCGCTGCCCCGAGCGCGGTCGGCTAGGCGTTCCCACGCAACTCGCCGTGCGGCGATATCCACCAGCAGCATCGCAATCGCCAGCGGTATCAACCACGGCCAGAGCGGGTTGCGCGCCTCCTTGGGCGTATTGGCATCGCGCCCCAAGAGCGTCCGTGCATCCATTGCCGACAGCGCGGGGATCGTCAGCACCCGCCCACCTGTCGTGCGCGCGATCTCTTGCAGCAACGCATCGTTGCTCTTGAGCCTCCGGAACTCCTCCCCCGGCGGGCGCACCGCACCGCCAACGACCGGCCGCAGCGACGCACCCTTGCCCACCCCCCGCGGCGACACAAGCGCAACATACGTCCCCGCATCCTCTGCCGGCATCGACCCCTCATACACCCCAGGCCCCGTCTGCGCCAGCGTGATGGAAGCCCGATCCCCACGCGGCGAAAAAACCGTCCCCGCCACGGCCAGCGAGTCGATCGGTTTGCCCGAGGCGTCCAGCGCCTCCAGCCGCAAGTTCAACTGCCCGCTCTCGAGTGTCAGCGTCAGGTCCGTCAGTTGCTCAGCCGGCGGCCGCGCGATCGCACGGGCGAACTGACCCCAGAACTTCCCATACCCCGCCCAACCCTGCCGCCACTGCGTCGCCCAGCGCGAGGCATCGCTCGTGAACGCCGCGACCTGCCCAAGCCCCACGGCCCACGATGCCAGCACAGGCTCACCCTGCGGCGTCAACATCGCGTAGGTAACGCTCTCGACCGTCCGCCGATCCGCACCGATCTTCGGCTGCGTCAGCGTCAACCCACCCAGCGGGGGGATCGACTGCCCCGCCAGCCCCGCAACAATCGGCGACGCCCCCGCCGGCAGCACCGGCACAAACGGCTCCTCACGCACCATCGGCGAACGCACCACACGCACCGCACGCAGGAAAATCCTCGGCAACAAGTCCGGGTCCGTCGCCATAAAAAACTCACCCTTGCCGACCGTCGCCAGACGCTCAAGGCTCTCCCCATCGGCATCATCACCCACGGCAATCGATGAGACCTTGATCCCATCGTTGCTCAGTTGCTGCGCAATCTCCGCCAACTGATCCCGCCCCTGGCTCTGCCCGTCCGAGAGCACGATGATGTGCTTGACCGTCGCCTTCACAGGCAGCAACGCCTGACGCGCCAGCACCAACGCCGGCGGCAAGTTGGTCCCACCGTCGGGCATGATCCCAAGGATTTTTTCCTGCGTCCCAGCCGGGTCCTTGTTCGGCCCCAGCGGCACAACCCACTCCGACTGATTGTCAAAGCGCACGACCCCGACAAGGTCGCCGGCATCCAGCGACTTGATCGCCGACGCCGCGCCCGCGTTGGCTATCGCCTGCTGCGACCGCCCGCTGCCCATCACCCGCCGGGCCATTGAGCCTGACGAGTCCATCACGATCACCACGGCGGTGCTGGGCACGACGAGTTTCTCGGGCAGGTCCAGCGTTACCGGCAAGATCGGCTCCAGCGCCGAGCCGCGCCACCCGCCCGAGGCAAACGAGTCCGGCCCGCCGACCATCACCAGACCGGCGCCAAAGTCTTGCACGTGCGCGACGAGCAGCTCCTGCGTTGCCGAGGCGATCGCGTCGGCACTGACGTTCTGCAAGATCACAAGGTCATACGCCTGCAGCGAGAGCACATCCTCGGGCACCCCCGCCGGGGGAACCACGCGCACGGCAAATCCCTGCCCCTCCAGCACGCGGGCCAAGTCCCGCCCCGGCGAGTCGGCGGCCGCGTTCCCAACGCCGTCGACGAGCAACACCGCCCCCGACCCCGGCGTGGTCGTAACAGCCAGCCCCCGGTTGTTGACCTCGATGGTGTCGCCAGCGGGCTTCCCACCCGCGTCGCGGTCCGGCTCAAAGAGCGCCTCGATGCGGTGGACTCGCCCGAGCGCCAGCGGCGCGTTGAGCGTGATGGTCGTCCGCCCTGGCTTGAGCGCCACACGCTGCCCTGGGTCGCTGGCCGGGTCTTTGCCCGGCTCGGTGCGCACCTGCACACCCTCGACAAACAAACGCAGCACACCCGACGCCGGCGCGGTCGAGACGAGCGTAACACGCACCGGTGCGATGCTCCCCGCCGCCGCCCGCGTCGGCGCCTCGACGCGTTCGATGAGCACCTCACCGGCCAGGTCATACCGCAGCGGCAGCACGTCGATCGGCGTGCCGGCCCCCTGCGCCACGGCCAGCGCGTCGCCGAGCGTCTCGTTGCCGTCGCTGATGAGCAAGATACGCGAGTTGGCATTCGGTGCCGCCGCGGCCAGCGCCAATCGCAACGCTGACGCAAGGTCCGTCCCCTCCCTGGCCGGTGCAGGCAGCGGCCTGTCAAGCGGCAACACCGCCCTGGGCGTGCTGACAATCTCAGGCGCCGGCCCGGCGACGATCAGCCCAAACAGGTCCTCCGCCCCGTGCGTCTTGAGCGGCCCGGCCAGCGCACCGCGCACCATCGCCTCGACGCTCTGCGCCTGCCCCTTGGCATCGGGCGCTGCAGGGACAAACGCGCGGACCGAGCCGGAGAGGTCAAGCACCACCGTCGTCCCGGCCCGATCACTCCGCCGAATGCTCGTCGCACCGGCCAACGCAAAGGCCAGCAACACCATCAACCCCGCCCGGCAGACCACGGCCAACCAACGCCGAGGCCAGTGCATCGCCCACAGCAACGCCAACCCGACCAACGCCAACGCAACACCCCCGGCGGCGAGCCAAAGCCATTCAGGGTGCTCAAAGCGGAGGGTCATTGGGGAGAGGGCTCAGGGGTGAGGGCCGAGGGCCGAGTGATGAGCGACGAGCGACGAGTGCATTTGCTTTTCAACCCCTCCCCCGAGGGGAGGGGCAGGGGTGGGGTTCGATCGCGCCGCGATCCTCAAGGAGGCGGCGCATCACCCGGCGAGTTTGTCTGCGCCGGCGCAGCCGGGGCATTCGCCGGCGCAGCCGGCACACCCAACTGCCCAGGCAGTCGATCAAAGTATTTCCGAATAATCCCGTTCAACCTCGGCGGGGTAACGCGCTGCTCGATCGCCTGCTCCGCCGACTGCCCCGCCTGCCGAAGTGCATCGCTCACCGCCGCAGGTGGACCCCCCGGGCTTGCCGGCTTGGACTTGTTGTTGCTCAACCACTCGGCGATCGTGCGCCCCGCGTCGCCCGGCGATGCCGAGGCAGTGGGGGCAGTGGGAGATGCTGGTTCTGTCGCACCCACCTGCCCGTCGCGCGAGGGTTTGTCTGAGCCTGCACCACCCCGCTCGGGCGTGCCACCATCAGGGCCACCGCTCCGCGCCATTGGCTCAAGGCCCGTTGTGCTCGGGCCACTGCCTTGGCCATTGTTTGCGCCGGGTTGATCAGGCTTGCCCTCCCCCGCCTGCGGTGATGCCGCACGTTGATCGGTCTTCTTCTCACGCCCCGAGTTGCGGGCCATCTCGCGTGCGAGTTGCTCAAGCTCCTGCCGTTGCCCCGGCGTGGCGTCCTCCCACATGCGCTGGGCCTGCTCGCGCAGGCGCTGTGCGTCCTGCCGATCTTGCTTGGCACCATCACGCGACCGGCGGAGGGCGTCGATCTGCTCGCGCAGTCTCTCAACACCCGGCGTCCCCGACTCGCCAGGAGTCTGCCCCGGTTGCTGACCGGGCTTTGTGCCGGTGGGCTGCTGGCCAGGCTGCTTTGCACCATCTTGGCCGGGCTTGGGTTGGCCGGCTTCCCCTTGCCCAGGCGCGGCTGATTCGCCCGGCTGCTGCGATTGCTGCTCTTGCTGCTGGCCAGGTGGCGATCCCTTGGATGAACCCGGCTCAGACTTGCCCGGCTCAGACATAGATGGTTCAGACTTAGATGGTTCAGACTTAGATGGTTCAGGCTTGGATGGATCACTCGCCCCACGATCACCCGGGCGAGATTCCGGCCCTGTGCCCGGCTGCTCCTTGGCCCCCTCACGCCGACGATCACCCTTCTCCCCCGGCGAAGACCCAGGCTCACCGTTCGGCGAAGCTTCGGGCTTCCCCTCTGCCTTGTCGCTCTGCTGCCCCTGAGACTTCTCCGCCGATGGGCCACTGGGTTTCTCGCCTTGCGTGCCCGCTGGCTTGTCGGATTGCTGCTCCCCTGGTTTTTCCCCCGGCTTCTCTGACGGCTCCTCGCCCCGTGTCTCTCCCCGCTCGATGTCTGCTTTACCCTCGCCACCAGGCGTTGATTCTGGCTTGCGATCCGCCGAAGGCTCACCCTTGGCCGCAGGCGGAGCCTTGGACTCCGCTTGCCGATCCTCTCCCGGCTGCTCCCTCGGCTGTGGCGGCTTTGGCCCCTGCAACTCCTTGGCCGCCTCTTTGAGACGCTCGCGCAGCGCATCAATCTCACGCTCGGCCTTCTGCTCGCCCTCGTTCTTCCCCGCGCCCTCGGGCTTTGACTCCTCCCCCGCCGGGGACTTCTCACCGGGCTGCAAAGCTGCCGGAGGTGCCGGTGGCGTTGCAGGTTTGCCCTCGGCTGGCTGCGGGCTTTGCGCACCATCGGGTGCGACCGGCTTGTTCTCGCCGCTGCCCTCAGCCTCGGGTTCCCCAGACGTACTCGCAGCGAGTGCGGCACCATCGGCTGGCGTGCCGCTGTTTTCCCCCGCCTTTGCCGAGCGATCCTCCTGCGTCTTCTTCAAGTCCTCAGCAAGTTTCCGCAACTCCTCGGCCAGCCTCTCCCGCTCGGCCATTGGCATTGACTCAAACGCCTTGCCGAGTTCCTCCGCCGCGTTGCCCGCCCCATCCAGGTCCCCTCGGCGCAGCGCACGAGCCAACTCCGATGCACGCTGATTCCCCTTCTCCAACCGCTGCATCTCCGCCAGACGATCGCGCAGCGCCGCCGACGCGGCCTCCGCCTCCTTCGCCCGATCCTCAAGCCTCTCGGCGGCCTGCTCCACGGCCTGCGCAACTTGCTGTCGGGCCTCAGCCGGCGTTGCCGACCCGTTCTCAAGCTGCTGCTGTAACGCCTCCAGCGCCTTGGCTTCAGGGGTGGCTTGAGCCGTGGGCGGTGCCAAAGGATTCGGCGCAAACACCCCCGCACCCTCCCCCGGCGTTTGCACCGCCTGCAAAATCTGCCGCGCCAACTGCACCTCTTGCTTGGCCCCTTCAACCTCCCCACCCTTTGCCACCTTGCCCCCAGCCATCGCCTGCACCCCACGCGACCACCACCCCTGCGGCAGCACGATCGCCACCGCAACCCCCGCCGTGAGCACCAATGCCGGGGCCACCCAACGCCGCGTCCACACAATCGGCATCGCCCGGCGAAGGTCTGCCGGGGCCACCCTCGCGGCCACTTGCTCCCCCGCCTCGATCGCGGCGACCTCAAACGGCCCACCCCCCGGTGCACGCGCCAGCAGGTGTGCCGAGGCAAGGGCGTCATCAAGTCCAAGCCCCGCATCGACCTCACTGGCCACCTCAGCCGGGCTTGGCCGGTCCAGCCACGACCAAACCGCCACGACCACCCCGGCCAGCACCACCGCCAAGCCCAGCACCCCCAACGCCCCCGCCACGCCCACCAGCCCGAGCGAAAAGCCCAGAACCCCCGCCCTCTCAAGCACCACCAGCACCACCCCGCACCCCAGCCCAACGCTCAACGCGCCCGCACCCCGACCGGCGCACGCCCGCGCGAACGCACGCCGGCGTGCCCGCACAATCACCCTGTCCAGCGCACTCATGCCCGGATACTACGGGTTCAGCTCCGCTGGTGTTCTGAGCAAGCCCCCCGGCCGGTCTGCCAGGTTTGGCCCCCAGCAGGGCGAGAATATTGCCTTTGCCCCACTCATGGCCTCGGCCCCCCCGGCCCGATAAGATCATTTGCCGTTCGCTCGTTTGCTAGAAGCGTCGCAGGAGTTGTACCCTGGCTAAGTGGATTGACAAGTTCTCCAACCTCTTCGGGATCGATATGGGCATCGACCTGGGCACCTGCAACACGCTCGTCAGCGTGCGCGGCCAGGGGATCGTCCTCAACGAACCCTCCGTCGTCGCTGTACGCAAGGGCACCAACCAGGTCCTCTACAACGGGCAGGCCGTCGGATGGGCCGCCAAAGAAATGCTCGGCAAAACGCCCGGCGGCATCACCGCCATCCGCCCGCTCAAAGACGGCGTCATCAGCGACTTTGAGATCACTGAGGCGATGCTCACCTACTTCATCCGCAAGGCCAACGGCAACCGCTGGCAAAAGCCCCGCGTTGTCATCAGCGTCCCCTCGGGGATCACCGCCGTTGAGAAGCGGGCCGTCTATGAGAGCGCCCAACGCGCCGGCGCACGCCGGGTGTATCTCTGCGAGGAGCCCCTCGCCGCCGCCGTCGGCGCCGGGCTGCCCTACACCGAAGCCACCGCCAGCATGATCGTCGACATCGGCGGCGGCACGACCGAGGTCGCGATCCTCAGCCTCGCCGACATCGCCGTCTGCGAGAGCCTCCGCGTCGCCGGCGACGATATGGACGAGGCCATCATCGCCCACATGAAGAAGACCTACAACCTCATGATCGGCGAGCAGACCAGCGAGCGCATCAAGATCGAGATCGGCTCGGCCTCGCCCATGGGCGAAGAAAAATCCATGGAAGTCCGCGGGCGCGACATGGTCAGCGGCCTGCCACGCAAAACGGTCGTAACGGCCGAGGAAATCCGCGAGGCCCTCTCCGAGCCTGTCAGCGCCATCCTCGAATGCGTCAACCGCACACTCGAACGCACCGAGCCGGAGCTCTCGGCCGACCTCGTCGAGAACGGGATCATGTTGGCAGGCGGCGGCGCGCTCCTGCGCGGCCTGGCCACCGTCATGCAGAACTCCACAGGCCTGCCCGTCAAACTCAGCGACGACCCGCTCACCTGCGTTGCACGCGGCACCTGCATGTTCCTTGAGAACATCGAGCTGCTCAAGCAGACCCTCGAAAACGACCTGGACAACTAGACCTCGCTGCTCACCAGCCCTTGTTGACAACCAGCCTCCCCGCCCCCGGCACCACCGCGCGATGCTCCATAGGCGACCCATCCTCAACGCCCGCTCGGCACTGACGATCTGTGCCGGGCTTGCGGCCCTGCTCGCGGTCCTGCCCACGCGCTGGAGTTGGTGGACCAGCGACCTGTCCGCCCCCGTGCAGTTTGCCGCGTTGCCCGTCAGCTGGGTTGTAACCAAGGCCGTCCGCGCCGCCAGGCCCGCCATGGCCCATGACGCCAACTCCCCGACCGTCGAACGCTTGCGCCTCGACCTGGCCGAGCTGACAACCCGCAACCTCCGCCTGGCCGCCGAGAACGACCAACTCGCCCAGCAGGTCCGCCAACTCCAGAGCGGGCTGCAACTGGCCGGCAACCAGGAGGTCCCCCGCCTGATCGCACCCGTCTTTGCCAGCCAGGCCGGGGGCTCGACGCTCCTGATGGTCCGCACCGCCGGCCTGCGCGGCGTTGACGGGCAAAGCACCGTCGTCACCCCAGGCTCCATCGCCGTACACGCCGGGGTCAACCTCGTCGGGCAGGTCATCGGTGTCCGCGGCGTCGTTGCCGACATCCGCCCGATCTCCGACCCCGCCGCCGGTGTGCTGCGGGCAACGCTCTTCCCGCTCGAAACCGACCCCGCCGCGGACCAATCCTCCATCGCGCTGGCGGCGCAACTCGCCCCGATCCCGGGCCCAGGCGGGCGCGGCCGGTTGCGCGGGCCCGTCTATGTCCTCAAACTCCCCGACGGGCAGACCGAGCCGACCATCACCCCCGGCATGCAGGTCCGCCTCACCGACCCCTCCTGGCCACGTGCCGCACAAATGCTCGTCGTCGGCGTGGTCGACAGCGTCGAGATCGCCGACAACGGCCGGCCCATCATCATCGTCCGCCCGGCCTTTGACGTGCAACGACTTGAAGAGGTAACCATCCTCGTTACCAGCGAGGCCCTCCCGCCGACGAGCACAACAAACACACCCACCCCGCGCGGAGGGGCCCGATGAACTGGGCCGTCGCGTCGCTGCTGCTCTACCTCGGCCTAGCCGTCGAGATCGGCCTGCGCGGCGGGCTGACGATCGGCCAGAGCGCGTCCCCTTCAGTGATGTTCGCGCTCGTGGCCCTCGTCGCGGCGTACGCACCGTTGCAGCACGCGCTCTGGTTTGCGTTCTTGGCAGGCCTGGCCGTGGACCTGATGTCCCCGCTCGCGCCCCTGGGCAGTGGGGAGGCGGTGGTCGTTGTCGGTCCGTATGCGATCGGGTCTTTGACCGGCGCGTACCTGGTCTATCTTCTGCGCGGGTTCCTCTTCGCCCGCAACGCCGCCACGCTGACGCTGCTGGGCATCATCGGCGCCTCTGCCGGGGGCGTGGTGGCGCTGGCGTTCTTGCAGGTGCGTGCCATAACCGACCCGGGTGTGCTCTTCCGCCGGCTGGGGATTGTCTCGGTGCTGCTCTCGGCCGTCTACACGGGCCTGCCGACGCTGCTGCTGGCGCTGGTCTGGAAGCGGATGCTCCCGTGGCTCGGGCTTGTTGACCCCTCCCAACGCCGCTACGACCGCATGGGCCAGGGGCGCTGAGCCGCCGGGCACCCACCGCCTAGAGGTCCGTGTCAAACGCGTTGAACGCTGCCGTCTCAGGCCGGCGGAGCCAGAAGGCCCCGCGCCCGCGCGGCTTCTCCTTGGCGTCCAGGCGTTCGAGGTAGTGCCGGAGCGAGTCGTCGTTGAATGTCGCCAGGAAATCGGCCGACGCCCCGTGGCTCGTCCGCAGGATCGACTCGATGACATGCTCACGTGGAAGGCGCGACCGGCTTGGCTCGGACGCAACACCGGCAACCCCTGAGATGCCCGCGCTGCGGTGGGCACCGGGTTGGGCAGTGGTGGCAACAGAACTGACGGCAATAGCCGCGGCGGCAGAAATAAGGCGCATGCTTCGTCCTTGAAGTGCGTGGGAATAATCCCGCTGGTCTTGTGGTGCGCTCCGCGCGTCGATTCCCGCGGACATGCTCCGCCGCGAATGTGATCCATCGGTGCGCCCACCCCCACGCCCACAAAGTTTTTGCCGGCCTCATTCTCAACCCCCACATCCCCGGCTACCGTCGCGCATGAAACGCCTGGCCACCCTCATCCCCGCCGATCCATCGGGGACACCTAAGGGTGATACGAACGAAGCCCTTCTCTGGAACCCCACCTTCAACCTCCTACGCGACGACCCGCAGACCCTGCCGGGCTTGCACACCTCAGGCTTTGTCCTGCGCTGCTGGTCCGGCTGGACCAGCGACGACCCAACCGACCCCGACCCGGCAAGGTGGTCCCCACAAACTTTCAACGCCCTGCACTCGGCGTGCACAAACTTCTTCCACCTCTACCCAAGTGTGCAGCTCATCCTGCGCAACCACCACCGCCACGTGCTGCACGACCACCACACGCTGCTGCGCTTCGCCCAGCGCTGGGAGCAGGCCCCGCACGGGAATCTCTCGTTTTTGATCGACCCGGCCTCGTGGCTGACGGCACAGATGATCCCCGACTACGAAGACCACCTCGCACGCACCGCCGAGGGCTTGGAGGGCACGCCGATGTGGCGCGAACTGATGCTTACCAACCTCGCACCCGACGCCGAGCAAGACCCGCTGAGCACCGAGAAACTCGGCATCGACATCGGCCCACCCATGCGCCAAGCCCCACTGCACAGGGGCTTGCTTGACGCAAGGAGGATGGTAAAAATACTCAGCGACCCGATCGGGCGGGCTGATACGGTGGTACTCTCCCCCGGCGACCGCTTGGCACAGACAGAGTTTTTGCCCGCCGTCCCCTGATTTGGGCAATCTACCGGAGGTTGGCTGAATCCCGCAGCGGCAAAGCCCCGTAGACGCAGATGGATATGGAGGCATCGCAACGCATGCCCAAGACTCGCGCAAACGCCAACCGATCAGCCGGGGCCATCGGCCTGCCGGTGCTGGTTGCCTGCGCGCTCTGCTGGTGCCCCCCAGCCGACGCACGCGCCGACGGCCTCGATGAGAACGCGTTCTTCTCCTGGACAATCGACGCACCCTCGGCGTTCTGCGGGCCGACGCTCGCATCCGTCCTCGATGACGCCCAGGCCAACAGCACACCACTGCTCATCACCCAATCACCCGAGCAGGTCGTCAACCCCACGCACACGGCACTCGCGCCAGCGGAGTTTGCAGCCCTGCTGCGCCACAGCGGCCAACTGAGCCTCTCTCAGAGCAGGCTTGCCAACGCGAGCGTTGAAACGTTGGAACTGGCAAACGCAACTCGCTCCAAGGGTGCCGTGGAGATCTTCGAGGGCGTCAACCTCGCGGGCACACGCAGCGAGATGACCCTCGGCAGCACAGGCGGGCGGAGCGCGGTGCAGGTCTACGACGCCTCGGCAATGGTCGACGCGGTCAAGGTGGCCGATGTGGCGCTCTCGTTTGTCGGTGCCGTGCGCGTCGCCAGCCAGGGGCCGGTGGACGCGGCACCGGTGCGGACGCAAGTTACGCCGATGATCGGACCGGGGCTGCGCTGGCAACGCGGCCAGGCCGAGACACGCTTGATGGCCCTGGGCGACGCCTCCGGGCACAACGAGGGGCTCATCGAGTTGCGTGCCGATCAGGTCTGGCGGATCACTGGGTGGACAACAATCTCGGTGGGGTACCAGCACCAGATGACCCCCACGGCGGAGCGCCGGCTGGCCAATGAGCCGAGCGACTCGATCATCCTGGAACTGCGCCTGAAGTTTTAGAACCTGTTCCAAAAGCCGTTCCAAAACCCGTTCCAAAATCTGGTGGCACGGGCTTCCAGCCCGTGCATCCGCCTCTCTGCGCACCCATGTTGTCAGCGGCGCGCAAATACACGGCGATCCAAAATCGGGTATCCGCCACAAGCCCCACGGCGACGTTTACAGCCCGGCCCAGGAGCACGCGTCCGATAGGGTCCAAGATGACCACCCGATACCGCCGGGCGGCTCCTGGAGGGTTTGGGTGCATCTCCATTTCTAGTCGCACTTGCGCGGAGTTACACGGCGTGAATCTCAATCGCCGCTGCCCGGGGCCGATCGACATCGGCCTTCACTGCTTCTATGCTGCGCACCCTCAGCGTGCTGATGGGAAAGCCTTGCTTTGTTCGGGTTTGGTTCACTGAGATACTCATCTAACCTCTGATCTTTAGGAGTTTGCCATGGCCATCCGCATCGGTATCAACGGGTTTGGACGCATCGGCCGGCTGGTGTGCCGGATGGCAAGCGAGGATGCGAACATTCAGGTTGTAGCCGTCAATGACCTGGTCCCGGCTGACAACCTGGCGTACCTGCTCAAGTATGACACGATGCACCGCCAGTTCATGCTCGCGGGCAAGCCGGCCGACGTGGCCGCGACCGAGACGAGCTTCACGATCAACGGCAAGCAGACGCGGACGCTCGCCGAGAAGGACCCGGCGAAACTGCCCTGGAAGGACATGGGCGTCGATTACGTCCTGGAGTCCACCGGGCTCTTTACCGACCTTGAGAAGGCGAGCCTGCACATCCAGGCCGGGGCCAGGCGTGTGATCATCTCGGCGCCGACCAAGAGCGAGCCGGCCCAGGTGCCAACTTTTGTACACAAGGTCAACTGCGGGCAATACGACCCGGCCAAGCACGCCGTCATCAGCAACGCGAGTTGCACGACCAACTGCTTGGCGCCCGTCGCCAAGGTCATCAACGATACCTTTGGCCTTGAGGAAGGGCTGATGACGACGATCCACGCCGTGACGGCGACGCAGCCCACGCAGGACGGCCCGAGCAAAAAGGACTGGCGTGGTGGTCGCAACGCCTACCAGAACATCATCCCTGCCAGCACCGGCGCGGCCAAGGCGGCGGCGCTGGTCATCCCCGCGCTCAAGGGCAAACTCACCGGGATGTCCTTCCGCGTGCCGACGGCGGACGTGAGTTGCGTGGACCTGACGTTCCGCACGGGCAAGGAAACGTCGCTGGGCGAGATCAACGCGGCGATGAAGGCTGCCAGCCAGGGCCCGATGGCCGGGGTGCTGGGGTACACCGAGGAAGAGGTCGTCAGCAGCGACTTTGTCAGCGACCGCCGCAGCAGCATTTATGATGCCGGGGCTGGGATCGAACTGAACAAACGGTTCTTCAAGATTGTTGCCTGGTACGACAACGAGGCCGGGTATGCCGCACGGTGCGTGGACATGCTGCGCTTGCTGGCGAGCAAGGACGGCAAGTAAACAAAGCCCCGATCGTTCTTGCCTATGAACCCCTCCCCCGAGGGGAGGGGCAGGGGTGGGGCTTGATCCCGCCGACAGCCCCATCAAACACTGCGGTGGGGGGCCAAGGCGTCTGCGTTGTGTAACACTTTTTGCAAGCCTCGATGGAGTCGCCTGTGGCCCGCCTCGTTCGCCTGACCAGTTTGCAGCCGATGAAGTTCCAGGCCCAGGACATCCCCGAGGGGAAGGTGCTGTCGATCTGCACGTGCGGCCTGAGCCAAAAGTTCCCGATCTGCGACGGCTCGCACAAGGCGGCACGCGCCAGCGAGCAGGCCGGGATGTTGTACGTCTATAACGATGCGCGGACCCAGGTCGTCGAGGTCCGGCCAGATCCGGCAGGCGAGGGTGGCCCGGCCAACCCCACCTGACATCTCATACAAATCAACGCGGAAGTACCGTTGCCTGGCTTTGTTACCCCAAAAACCCCCCTCTGAAAACCTCCACACCTCCGTCCTCTGAGTGATCCGCCCTGGGCACTCCGGGCCTCTGGAGTAACACTCTTCCCGTCCGAGCGACCAATGCCCAACTCTAAAGCCAGGCCGAAACCCGCACGCCACGCCAAGCCAGCCGCCAAGGCCACCAAGCGCGACTTGCTGACCATCACCCAGTTGACCGGCGACCGGCTTCGTGCGCTCATTGCAAGCGCCTCTGCGATCAAGGCACGCCCCGAGGAGTTTGCAACGCGCCTGCGGGGCAAGGGTGTTGTGCTCTTGTTCGAGAAGCCCTCGCTGCGCACGCGCGTCAGTTTCGAGGTCGGCGTCAGCAAGCTCGGCGGGCACGCGATTTTTTATGACCACTCTGCCGACCGCATCGGCATGCGCGAGGGTCTGCAGGACTACGCACGCGTGCTGGGTCGGTATGTCGATGCGATCGTCGCGCGCGTCTATGAGCAGAGCGTGCTAGAGGGGCTGGCAAAGTTCAGCCCCGTGCCGATCATCAACGCCCTGAGCAACACGCACCACCCCTGCCAAGCGCTGGCGGATGTCTTTACGATCCACGAGAAACTGGGCACGGTCAAGGGGGTGCGGGTTGCTTTCTTGGGCGACGGCAACAACGTGTGCACCAGTTTGGCGCACGCCGTGTGCATGCTCGGCGGGGAGATGCAGGTGATCTCACCACCCGGGTATGCGCTGCCGGAGGTTGTGCTGCAAGAGTGCCGGGCGTTGGCCAAGGGCAGTGGGGGGAGCATCACGACGACAAGCGACCCCGACGCGGTGGCGGGAGCGCAGGTGGTTTACACCGACGCGTGGGTGAGCATGCACAACACCGACGCGGAGGAACGCTACCGCGTGCTGCGGCCGTACCAAGTGAACGCCAAGTTGATGGCCAGGGCGGCGCGTGGTGCGATCTTCATGCACTGCCTTCCCGCCGAGCGCGGGGACGAGGTAACCGACGCGGTGATGGACGGTGCGCGATCGGCCGTGTATGACCAGGCCGAGAACCGCCTGCATACGCAGAATGCGTTGATGCTCGAGTTGATGGGGCGGAGTAGTGATGAGCGATGAGCGATGAGCGATGAGTGGGGAGTTGCTATTTCAAACTCCCGGCACGCCGATGTCCTCGTTCCATAACTCTGGGTTCGCAGCGATAAACCGCGTCATCAGCTCCACGCACCGCGCATCATCGAGCACGTCCACGCGCACCCCCTCGGCGGCCAGCCAGTCCTCCCGGCCCTGGAACGTCCGGCGTTCGCCGATGACCACACGCGGAATCCTGTGCAGAATGCTCGTACCCGTGCACATCGCGCACGGCGAGAGCGTGCTGACCAGCGTGAGCGTCTGCCAGTCGCGCCGACGGCCGGCGTTGCGGATGCAGACGGTCTCGGCGTGGGCCGTCGGGTCGCCGGTCTGCACACGCAGGTTGTGCCCGAGCGCGACGATCACGCCGCGCGGGCTGACGAGCGCGGCACCGATCGGGATCCCACCCTCGCGCAACCCCTTGCACGCCTGCTCATACGCGGCCTCGATGCCCACAGCGGCGATGGTGTCCGTTGCCATGGGCCAGCATAGAGGCGCACAAAAAACCCCTCCCCAGAGGGGAGGGGCAGGGGTGGGGTCGATTCAATCAACAGCGAAGCGATCTTCGTTATCTGGTTATCTGTCAGTCAACAGGCCACCATCAACGATCACTTGCTCGCGGCAACCTTGGCCGGCTTTGCAACCTTCGCCGCTGGCTTGGGGGCAGCTTTGGGTGCGTCTGCAAACTCGATCCCAGTTTTGATCCCCGACTTACCCATGTGCGCCTTGGAGGCCTTGACGGCCGTCTCGCAGATGGTGTCGAAGGCCTTGGTGTCGTGGATGGCCAGTTCGCTGAGCATCTTGCGGTTGAGGAGGATGCCGCTCATGCGCAGCCCGTTGACGAAGATGGAGTAGCGCGTGCCGCGGATTTTGCAGGCCGCGGTCAGGCGTGTGATCCAGAGCGAGCGCATGTCGCGCTTGCGCAGCCGGCGGTGGCGGTACTTAAAGACGCCGGCCTTGACGAGGCCGACCTTTGCCTTCCACTTGTGCTTAGAGCGTGCGCCGTAGAAACCACGGGCCAGGCGGAGCAACTTCTTACGGGCTTGGGTGCGAGCGGCACCTTTACGAACGCGTGGCATAGGCCACCTCCAGGTTATCGCCGGCACGGGGATGGGCCAGCGCGGCCCATGCTTTGACTCCCGGCAGACCGATGCGCCCCGCGACCCTTGCGGGCGGGGGCAATGCGGCATGCGGGCACTCCTGCCGGCACGCCACGGGTTCATTGACCAACATCACTTGATCACTTGCCAGCGGCGGCGGCCTTGGCGGCCTTTGCAGCCTTGAGTGCCTTGCTCTGGGCGGGTGAGGGGCTTTTGCGGATCGTTGCCAGGGACTGGTCCCGGCCGCGTAGCCGGCGGTGCAACTGACGCTCGAGTGCCTTGGCGTCGGCGTTGGATGCCAGGCGGTCGCGGCGCAACTTGCGGAGGCGGTTGGGGCTTTTGCCGCTCTTTAAGTGCTTGCTGTTGGCGCTCTTGTGCTTGACAAGGCCAGACTTGGTAACACGCACTCGCTTGAGCAGGCCCTTGTGCGGTTTGTTCTTCTTCTGCATGCTTCGCTCCAACCAAAGATGGCGAATCTGACCCGGGCCGTTTTGAGCCTGGCCTAGATGATAGACCCGCGTGGCGGCCCTGTCGAGCGGGGGAAGTGAACCCGAATATCCACCTGAAATGCACAAGAGGTTCGCGGAGGGGGAGGTTGATGGGGTGCAGGGGTGCAGTGGTGTAGGTGCA
>JAJTGZ010000105.1 GCA_021299385.1 Phycisphaeraceae bacterium
AGTCGTTTGGCGTGGTAGGGTTGGAGGACGTCGTCGTCGACGGGGTGTGTGATCAACAGCGGGGTTTTGATGAGCCTTGCGGCTTGGGCTTCGGGCTGGGGGCCGTCGATACCGCCGAGGAAATAGCCAAGGATCGGCAGGTGCTCTTCCAGGGCAAGCCGTGAGTTTGCAGGCGCGGCGTTGCTGACGACGGCGGCGACGGGTTGCCCGGCAGCCTCAAGCTCGGCGGCAGCGGCGATGGCCATCGCCCCGCCAAGCGAGTGCCCGGCCAGCACGATGCGGGTAGGGTCCACGTCTGGGCGTGAGCGGAGATATGCAACGGCAGCGAGCGTGTCGTCGCGCAGGCCCAGGGCGGTGGTCTGGGCCTTGGTGCTGTTGCCAAAGCCGCGGTAATCAAACTGGAAGACGCGGAAGCCCGCGGCAGAGAACAAGTTGGCCATCGGGCTGGCGTTGTTGTCCTGCACGCCGTGGCAGAAAAGGATGGTCGTGCCGTCGGTGACCTCCTTGGGCCACTGCACGGGGCTGGAGAGTGTGTGGTCCTGGACCATCCCGAGCATCATCCCGTCTACGCCTGGCTTGTACATGCGCCCCTCAAGCTCGACTGGTCTGTCCCCGGCGGGGCGGCTGGGGAAGCGGACGATCTCCGGCTGCTCCTTGAACACCTCGGCGACGATGCGCTCTTGGCCCTCCGGCGGTCCCTTGACCGGCAGTTGGCTCATGATCGACGCGCACCCGGCCAGGGTGGACGCCGTGGCTGCGGCTGCCGATAGGAGCAAGAGCGCGTTGGAGGTGGGGTGCATAGGAAAGGGTAACCCGGCGGGGTCGTTCCTATGATACATCTTTGTGCCGGGGCGTTGCCCTGGCTGGTGCCTTCAATGGCCTTTGGCCCGCTGTGCGGGCTGCCAAGTTTGGTTGCCCGCTTATGCAGATACGCAATTTTTCAATCATCGCCCACATCGACCACGGCAAGAGCACCCTTGCCGACCGCCTGATGCAGGCGACCAAGGCCGTCTCGGCGCGCGAGGCCAAGGCCCAGCTGCTCGACGACATGGATATCGAGCGCGAACGCGGGATCACGATCAAGGCCTCGGCCGTCAACGAGGGCCTTGAGATCATCCCGGTGATCAACAAGATTGACTTGCCCAGCGCGCGGTGTGATGAGGTAGCAATGGAGATCGAGCAGGTGCTCGGGTTCCCGGCCGAGGACGCGATCCTGGTCTCGGCCAAGACTGGGCAGGGGATACCCGAGCTGCTCGCGGCGATCTGCGAGAAGTTCCCGCCGCCCAGGGCGAGCGCCATCAAGCAGACGCGGGCGCTCATCTTTGATGCCCAGTACGACGACTATCGCGGCGTGATCGTGTATTGCAGGGTCATGGACGGCACGCTCAAACTCGGCGACAAGATCAGGATGATGGGCACCGGGCGCGTCTTCCAGATCACCGACATGGGCAAACGCACGCCCAAGCCCGTGCGGATCAAGAGCGCGTCGGCCGGGGAGCCGTGCTTCCTCGTCGCGGCGATCAGGACCCTCGCCGATGTGCGCATCGGCGACACCATCACGCTGGACATCGACCCCGCAGCAGAGGCACTCCCAGGCTACAAGCCCCCGGTGCAGGTAGTTTTCTGCGATTTTTACCCCGCGACAGACTCTGAGAGCAAGGGGAGCGACTTTGAGGGCCTGCGCGAGGCGATCGAGAAGTTGAGCCTCAACGACTCGAGTTTCACCTTCATCCCCGTGCACTCTGAGGCCCTCGGCTTTGGCTTCCGCTGCGGGTTCCTCGGCCTGCTGCACATGGAGATCATCCAGGAACGCCTCGAACGCGAGTTCAACACCGAGGTCGTCCAGACGGCCCCGACGGTTACCTACAAGGTCAAACTCCGCGACGGCACGCTCATCGAGATCAGCAACCCCGCCGACCTGCCCGACGCGGGCACGTTTGAGGAAGTCCACGAGCCGATCTGCAAGGTGGACATCATCGTCCCCAACAACAACATCGGCCCGATTATGAAACTCTGCACCGACCGGCGCGGAATCTTCAAGAGCCAGCAGGCCATCGGCGAGACACGCCAGATGATGACGTGGGAGATACCCCTGGCCGAGATCATCTATGACTTCTACGACAAACTCAAGGCGATGACCAGCGGCTACGGCACGATGGACTATGAGATCACCGAGTTCCGCTACAACGACCTGGTCAAGTGCGACATCCTCATCAACGGCGACCGCGTCGAGGCCCTGGCGATGATCTGCCACAGGCAGAACGCCGAGTACCGCGGGAGGCTGCTGCTGAAGAAACTCCAGAAGCAGATCAACCGCCACCAGTTCGAGATCCCCCTCCAGGCCGCCATCGGCGGCAAGATCATCGCCCGCGAAACGATCAAGGCCTTCCGCAAGGACGTTACCGCCAAGTGCTACGGCGGGGACGTCAGCCGAAAGCGGAAACTCCTCGACAAGCAGCGCGAGGGGAAGAAGAAGATGAAGAGCGTCGGGCGGGTGGAGATACCGCAGGAGGCGTTTATGGCGGTTTTGGATCAGAGTGAGGAGTAAGGGAATGGAGTACGACCTCATCGGCGATCTGCGGTCGAGAGCGGCACGGCTAGCGGTCAACGCATCGACGGCGCGTGGTAAAGGAAACAAGGGTGTGGTGGAAGCCGCTCGCAAGTACTTCGTGTGCATCGACCTTCACGAGATGGCGTGTTGTAGCGTGGCGACCTATTCACTCTTCCTTGATCGTCACACGGATTGGATGCTGGCGAAGCTTCCTGAGGGTGCGCGTCGCTGGGGACTAGCCCGAAAGCTCATCAATATCTATCTGCGAGACGTGGTTTACTCACGACACCTGTGTGATCACTTTTGTGGCATTGCCGAACTGGAATCCCTTCTGGAACTACCTCTCGATAGCCTCACAGGTAAGGGGCTGTTCAATCTCGGTGCAAGCGTGCCGCCATGGCCGGGCGTGAAGGCACTCGGGCATAAGGAGAGCACCCAGTACCAATCTGCTGCTTCGAACATCGCACTTGCGCACGGGATCGCGAGAGTTCACCTTGACGCTGCGTTATGGGGCAATCGTGAAGCACACACTCTGAAAACAAATGAGCTTCATGGCAACCGCTGATTACCACATCAACCTCTTCTTCAGCCGCGAGAACGGCGGGTATATCGCGGATATCCCTGACCTCAAATCGTGCTCGGCGTTCGGCAAGACGCCGCAGATGGCGCTGCGCGAGGTGCTCAAGGCCAAGGCGTTGTGGATACGCACGGCTAGGAAGTCCAAGGTGCGCGTGCCGGCGCCCCGGTATCGGCCGGCGATCTATCTGGTCGCGGGCTAATCTGCGGTTCTGGCCGCTCACCCCTCCATCGTGATCATCGCTGGCCCCAACGGTGCGGGCAAGACGACGATCAGCCGTGCTGTGCTGGCTGACACTCTTGGCGTTTTGCAATTTGTAAACGCCGATGCCATCGCCTCGGGCCTCAGCGGTTTCACGCCGGAGGCCGCGGCGTTCCCGGCGGGGCGGATCATGCTGGCACGGCTGCGTGAACTGGTGGCCGCTCGGGAGTCGTTTGCATTCGAGAGCACGCTGGCAAGCCGTACGTTCGCACCCTGGCTCAGTGGCTGCATCGAGGGCGGGTATCGGGTGTCGCTGATGTATGTGATGCTGCGAACGCCGGACCTGGCGGTCGCACGCGTCCACCGGCGGGTGCGGCTGGGCGGGCACAGTGTGCCGGAGGTCGATATCAGGCGGAGGTTCCACCGATCCGCAGCGAACTTTCTTGGCCTGTACCAGCCGATCGCGGACGACTGGCAAGTCTTCGACAACTCTAAGCGTGAGGCCGTGCTGGTCGCCGAGGGGCGAAAGCAATCCCCGCCGCAGATCTCCGCGTTGATCCGTTCGGGCCGCGTCGCCGAGGCCGTCCGGCGGGCAACGCGGGCCGCGTCGCGCAAGCGGGTTTAGGTCTGGTCAAGTTATCTGAGCCACGGCTGTTTGCCGGTGCTTGCGCACTCGAAGAAATCAACCCCACCCCTGCCCCTCCCCTCGGGGGAGGGGGTTTATTCCCCTTCGATCTGCCGCAGGCCCAACCCGCACTCGTTGAGTTTGGCCTTGACTTCGGTGAGGCTTGTCGCCCCGAAGTTTTTGACGCCCAGCAGTTCCGCCTCGGTGTGGGTGATGAGGTCGCCGAGGGTCTGGATATTGAGCATCTGCAGTGCTTTGCGGGCGCGGACGGAGAGGTTCATCTCCCCGACGGGCTTGCCGAGGATCACCTCGTGGCCGGAGCCTTTGAGGTTCTCGAGCATCTGCCTGCGTGCGGCACGGTGGGCCTCGTCGCGGCCCTGGCCCAGGCGCAGGCCCTTGCTGGCGAGCATCGTCTTGATCTCGACGATGGAGTTCTCGCCGAAGTTTTTGTAACTCATCAGTTCCTGCTCGGTGGTGCGGATCAGGTCGCCGAGCGTGCGGATGTTCATCTTCTTGAGGCACGTGCGTGCGCGGACGGAGAGTTCAAAGTCCGTCACCGGCGTGTCCAGCAGTGCGCTGCGCTTGAAGCGGTCCTGCGTGTGGTCCTCTTCGGAGACCATGGTTTTGCTCGCGGCCACGTCGAGCATGAACAGGCGTGCGCGTGGGTGGTTGGGGTCGGTCTCGAGCACCTGGCGCAGGCAGCGCTCGGCACGGTGCCAGTCGCCCTGGTCCTCATACAGCACCGCCAGGTTGATCAGCGCGTTGATCGGCGCCGGCGGGCGGTCGATGGCGCGCTCATAAAACTCGATGGCCTGGTCCTCTTCGCCGGTGATGTCCAGCAGGAAGGCGAGCTTGAAGTTCAGCCGTGCGTCGGTCGGGTCCGCGGCCACGGCCTTGCGGAGGTGCACGATCGCTTGCCCGCGGTTGCCAAGGGCCTCGGCCTTGTCGGCCTCGACGGCAAAGCGTGCGGCGGCTTGCGCGTCGCGCTGCACCTCGGCGGCGCCGATCATCAGGTCCATAACGTTGTTGTTGGCCATTGGGCAACTCCGGTGTGTGGTCCGCACGG
>JAJTGZ010000067.1 GCA_021299385.1 Phycisphaeraceae bacterium
GGCACCAGCCCGCACCACCAAACGTTCGACCACTTACGACCCTCAGCGAGAAATACCCCAATGATCGAAGCACTCAAGGGCGACGAAATCATCACCAAAGCCGGCGGCCGGTTCAAGCTGTGCGCCCTCATCCAACGCCGGCTCGTCCAACTCATGGACGGCTCCCGCCCCATGGTCGACCGCGCCGGCCGCAGCGACCTGGAGATCGCCATCGAAGAGATCATGCAAGGGAAGATCGAGCCGCAGTTCGACTTCACCGACGAAGCGACGAATGCGGCGATGCCGCAGAAGTAAACGCCGGGCGGGGCACCCTCGCAAAAACATATCGGGCCACCTCTCCTCGCTCATCATTCCCTCTACCGACCTCACGGCACCTCCGCCCGCTCCACACCCTCACCCGCCCCATCCCGCGCCACCGGCCGGTGCCGGCGGGCTGTGATCGCGTTCCACAGCGACCGGTCCCTCGGCACGCCCAAGGCCGCCGCGTCGTGCCCGTCCACCTCCGGCACGCGCCAGATCATCATCACCACGCCCGCGACCAACAACGGCACCGCCAGGCCGGCCACCGCCAGTCGCGTCGCCCCCGCCGCCGAGAGCACCTCACGGCTCTTGAGCCACTCCCCCCCGTGCCCGGCCAAGAAAATCCCCACCGCCGTTGCGCCAAACCCCGCCGTCGTTACGATCGCCATCACGCGCCCGCGCATCTCGTCGGGCGCCAGCAGCTGCATCGCCGCCCAACTCTGGTTGAACGCCCAGAGCCAGAAGAACCCGCACAACGCCATCGCCGCGTACCCCCACAACAAGCTCGGCGTCATCGAAAAAATCGCGATCGACACCCCCAGCCCCGCCACCGACAGCGGGATGAAGTGGTGCTTGGGGTACCAGCTGGGCACCCACCGCAGCGATAACCCGCCCACCACCGCGCCGATCCCTTGCACCGCCAGCAGCGTCCCACCCGCGCGCTCGGCACCACGGTCAGCCAGCCCATACACGTCAATGACAAACAGCGACAGCAGCCGCACCAGCGGCGCGGCCAGCATGCTCAAAAGCACCTGCGCCAGCAGCACCGCCCGCGCACCCCGGCTGCGCACCAAAAAACCCGCCGCCGCCTTGAACTGACCGAGCACAGAGACGCCGCTCGCGCCCGGCGCGGGCGTCCTGGGCGTCGTCCCCACCACCACCGCCACGATCAGAAAACTCACCGCGTTGTACGCCAGCAGCACCGTGATCGGCGTTGCCGTCATCCTCGGCCCGATCTGGTACATCCACGCGCCGGCCAGGATCAGCCCCGCCAGCGCGGGCCCGATCACACGCGCAAGGTTGAACTGAATCCCGTTGAGCGTGATCGCCTTGAGCAGTTGGTGCCTGGGCACGAGCCTGGGCGTGAGCACCTGCCACGCCGGGAAGTTGAACGCCATCACACACCCGTTGATCGCGCTGAGCAGGAAGAGCAGCCGAACGCCCGTGCGCGGGTCCTCAAAGCGCAGGAGCGTAACCGCCGCGACGCACGCGGCGACGCACGCCGCGAGCACCTGCGTTAGCACCAGCATCCGCTTGCGGTCCACCCGGTCGGCCACCAGGCCCCCGAAAATTCCAAGCAAAAACACCGGCAACTGCGACGCCACGCCCAGCGTCCCCTGGTCGTCCAGCCGCTTGGTCGTCTCGGCCACGAACATCTGGATCGCAAACAACTCCATCCACGTGCCCGTGTTGGACAGGAACTGCGCGCCGAGCACATTGCGGTAGTGCTTGTTGGCCAGCACACCGGCAAACGTATCGGCCTGCGCAGGATCAACCGGCCCAGCCACCGCACCACCATCTGCACGCTCACCGGCCAAATCATGCACTCCGTTGCACCCAACGCACACCCATGGCCATGCTACGCGCACACCACCACCACCGCACGCTGCGCCGATGGCTCTGCGCCCATTTCACACCCGCAGCCCCCGGCAACCTCCGCCGCCACGTATAGTCCAGCACTTACTCCACCACCCACCTCCCACCACACCACCGCAGCGACTCAAACCATGAACAACAAAAAAACCGCACCGCGCCAGGCGAACAAAGCCAGCGATACCACCCTCCGCGGCCACGTCCGCCAGACCACCCTCGACGCTCTCCGCGACGGCAAGTTCTCCCTCCGCGACGTCAAATCGCTCGCCCGCGAGGTCATCGAGGCTGCCGCCAAGAGCGTTGAAAAGAGCATCCCCGCCTCGAGGCAGAACGTCCTCCGCCAGGTCTACGACGGCCTGAGCGAGGGCGTCCACACCGCCGCCTCGGCAGGCTCGGCCATCGCCTCCGACGCTGCCGACCGCGCCCGCAAGGTCGCCACCAAGGACGCCCCCGCCGCCGCCCGACGCATCCAAGAGGCCAACGACCAGCTCATCGACGCGGTCAAATCCGTCGCCAACAAGGCCAGCAAGCAGGTCCGCGAGGAACTGCACACCATCGTCGCCAAGGCCGAGAAAACCGGCCCCAAAGTAACCGCCGCCGCACGCGATGCTTACCACGCCGCCGACGGCCACTGGGGCGAACTGACCGCCGAGGCCGCCCGCGCAGGCACCCGCGCCGCAGGCCAAGCCGTCGGGACGCTCGCCTCCACCGCCAGCGGCTTCCTCGACGGCATCGCCCAAGCTACACACTCCAACCCCGCACGAAAGCCCGCACAAAAGCCCAAGAAAAAGACCACTACCAAGCCCACACCCAAGCCCGCAAAGAAAAAGACCACCACCAAACGCGCCAAGCGCTGACCGCTCCACCCCTTACCCATCCCGTCTGCGCCGGTTCGACACCACCATCACCACCACCAGCACCGCGCTGGCGACGAACCCGGCGATCCCGATCCCCGTCGCCATCGGCAGCCCGCCCGAGCGCGCCGAGAGCAGCACGATCGACGAGCCGACGAACATCGCCGCGATGATCAACGCCGCGGAGATATTCCGGCTGGCGTGCTCGATCGTCCGCGTCAGTTTGTCCAGCCCGCGGTGCTCGATGTTCACGGCCATCTTGTTCTTGCGCAGCTGCGACAAAATCGGTCGCACCTCGCCGGGCAGTTCCTCGAACAACTCCAGGTAAGCCATCGCGCTCCGCTTGAACCGGCCGGACATCGCCGAGGGGCTGTAACGCTTGCCCACCAGCCTCTCGATATACGGCCTGACAAACCCGACCATCTCAAATGTCGGGTCAATCTCCCGCGCGACCGACTCGATCGTCGTCAACGCCTTGATCAGCAGCACGATGTCCGCCGGGCAGCGGATCTGGTGCTGGCGCAGCGTCGCAAAGAACCCCTGCAACACCCCGCCGAGGTTCAGTTGTTCCAGCGGCGTGCCGCGGAACTCGGAGATGATCGCGTGCACGTCTGAGCGGAGTGTGCGGTCGTCGAGTTTTTCTTGCTCGACGCCCGTGATCGCCCCCGCCGCGGCTATCACTTTGTCCAGGTCCGCGCCGACGACGCCGCCGACGAGGTCGGCCAGCTGCCGGGTCGTCCGCGCATCGACCTGCCCGGTCATCCCGCAGTCGATGAACGCGATGCCACCACCCTCCAGCGCCATCAGGTTCCCCGGGTGCGGGTCGGCATGAAAAAAGCCAAACTCCAGGCACTGCGAGAAGACCGCCCGCGCGCCGTTCTCGACCAGCCGCCGACGGTCCCCCTCATCTACCGTCGCCAGGTCAAGCTGCGCCAGCACCACCCCCTTGATCTCGTCCATCGCCAGCACGCTGGCGGTGGTCGCTTGCCAGTAGACCTTCGGGAAGACGACACCGTCGTCATCTTCAAAGAGCGCGCCGAGGCGTTCGGTCGACCGCCCCTCGTGCATCAGGTCCACCTCGCGCTTGAGCTCCTTGGCAAACTCGTTGACGACCTCCGTCGGGCTGTAGCCCAGGTTCGCAAAGTGCGCCTCGACGACACCCGCCAGTGAGGCGAGGATCTCCATATCCACCTTGAGCACCGCTCTGATCCCGGGCCGAAGGACCTTGAGGACCACCTTGGTCCCGTCCTTGAGCGTCGCCCGGTGCACCTGCGCCATCGACCCGGCGGCGAGTGGCTCCTTGTCGATCGACTTGAAGAGCTTCTTCAACCCCGCAGCACCGCCGAGCTCCTCATGGAGGGCACCCTCGATGACCTCAAAGCCCACAACAGGCACGTTGTTCTGCAGCTTCTTAAACTCATCGGCCCACTGCTGCGGCACCAGGTCCGACCGCGTGCTGAGCACCTGGCCGAGCTTCACAAACGTCGGCCCCAACTCCTCAAAGACCATCCGCAACCGCACCTGGATCGGCACCGTCTCCTGCGCCACCTCTGGCGAGGCGCCGATGATCGCCAGCCCCTTATCAATCAACCCGACAAGCCCGAGTTTCTGCGCAAGTTCCGCAAAGCCGTGCTTGGCCAGCACCTCCAGCACTTGGGCATACCGCTGGACATGGTTGATCCGACGCGTGGCTGGCGCGATGCTCATGGGCCGATCGTACCCGCCGGGCTGATCGGCCAAAGTGTTCTGTGTGGAACACCATCTCCGCCAAAGTGCGCACGCCGGCGGGGATGCCCGTTATCCAAGCACCAGCGTGGCCAGGTAGGTGTACAGCGCGATGCCGATGCCGACGTTGAAGGGGAAGGTAACGGCTAGGGGTAGCGGGATGTACAGCCCGGGCGTCGCCTGCGGGATCACCAGGCGCACGGCGGCGGGGACGGCGATGTAACTTGCGCTCGCGGCCATGACCATCAGGAGTGCGCCGTCGCCGGGGGTTAGGCCGAGCGTCCAAGCGAGTGCTAGGGCGAGGCCGGCGTTGAGCAGGGGCGTGGCGATGCCGAAGGTGATAAGCGCCCAGCCTGCTTTGCGCAGGTCCTTGAATCGGCGTGCGGCGAGCAGGCCCAGGTCCAAGAGGAAGAAGACCAGGACCCCGCTGAAGAGGTCGGTGCAGAGGGGCTTGAAGGCGTGGTAGCCGCGCTCGCCGGTGATCATGCCGATGGCCATGGAGCCGAGCAGGAGGAGGACCGGCCCGTTGAGGAAGGCCTCGTGCAGGAGTTTGCCCCAGCCTGCCGAGCTTGTTGCAGCGTGCGCTGGGTTGCTCCGTTCGGCCAGGCGCATGAGCACGACGGCGATGACGATGGCGGGGCTTTCCATGAGCGCCATGGCGGCGACCATGTGCCCGCCGAACTCGATGCCTTTAGCCGTCAGGACGGTGCTGGCGGCCATGAAGGTGACGGCCGAGACCGAGCCGTAGGCTGCGGCGATGGCCGCGGCGTTGTGGATGCTCACGCGCTTCTTGAGCAAGAAGAACGAGTAGACCGGGATGACGCACGCGAGCAGGACGGCTGCGCCGAGGGCGGCGATGGCCTCGCCGGTGAGGCCGCCTTTGACGAGTTTGACGCCACCCTGAAAGCCGATCGCCCAGAGGAGGTAGAGCGAGAGGAGTTTGGTTACGGCCTTGGGCACGTGCAGGTTGCTGCGCACGGCGGCGGCGAGCATGCCCAGGAAAAAGAAGAGCACCGGCGGGCTGGCGGCCAGCACGCTGGTGAGTTTGTCGAGGCCCGGCAGGGGGGTGTCGGCCAGGGTTGGCATGTGGGCAGCATACCACCGGCGGGCGTGCGTTGTCTTTGGGCACTACGCTGGGGGCATGCCGGGAATGCGTGAAGAGTTTGCCGATGCCCGCCGGGTGCTTGATGAGTTGCTGGCCGATGGGCCGGCGATGGGCGTGATCGAGCGCGTGCCGGGGGTGTTGGCGGGGGTCGTGCGTGCGGGTGGGAAGATTTTGATCTGCGGCAACGGTGGCTCGGCGTGCGATGCGGGCCACTTTGCCGAGGAGTTGACGGGGCGGTTCCGCAAGGACCGCCCGCCGATCCCGGCCATCGCGTGCACGGATGTCGGGCATGTTACGTGCGTTGCGAACGACTATGGGTTTGAGCAGGTCTTTGCCCGCTGGGTGGTTGGGCTTGGGCGCGCGGGCGATGCGCTGATCGTGCTGAGCACCAGCGGCAACAGTGTGAACACGCGCCTGGCGATCGAGGCGGGCAAGAGGGCGGGGATGACGACGGTTGCGCTGCTGGGCAAGGGTGGGGGTGTGATGGGTGGTTTGGCTGAGCACGAGGTCGTGGTGCCGGGGGTTACGAGCGACCGGATTCAGGAGTTGCACATGCTGGTGCTGCACGGGTGGTGCCATGGGCTTGAGGTGGCGCTTGGGTGGGGGTGAGTTGGATCAGAGTGCGTTTCTTGCGTATGAAGTAGTCAACCCCACCCCTGCCCCTCCCCTCGGGGGATGGGTTCGACGCGAGGCATACTGCTATCGGTATAGAAATAGGTAGATGCCGGGGTGGTTGGGCATCCGTAGGATTGTGGGTTACGAATGGACCTGTGTTCGGGGTGTTGTTGCCTAGCGGGAGATTGACCGATGCTTAGCCGAAGCCTTGCGGTGGTATGTGCGGTTGCGGGGGTTGTTGTGTGCGGGTGGGGGTTGGTGGGGTCATCGGCGTGTGGGCAGAACAACGACTCGGAGATTGCGCGTCTGCGTCGGCAGTTTTCGCAGCCTGTAACGGCGGCGTCGCCGTTGGCGGACCGGTTGTTTGTTCGGCTGCGTACGCGGAGTTGGCTCTTGTCGGTGGACCTGGCGATGCCGCAGCCTGGTGGGTTGAACCGGGAGATCAACCCGCGTGATTTTTTCAATCCAAGCTTGCCGGGGGTGCTTGTGAACCCGTTGAACCCGAACCAGCCGCTGGGCAGCGGGACTGCGACGATGCGATTGGAGCAGGTGTCGCTGTTTTTTCCGCTGCCCGAGCGCACGGCAGGGCATGAGTTTCAGGCAGGGACGTTTGATGCGCAGCTGAACATCAACGGCGTGCAGGTGGTCAGCAACACCAGCCAGAAGATGCCGGCGTTTGTGAGCGGGCGTGAGGGGTCGCGGTTTGCCAAATGGGAGTTGCCCGACGGGGACGCACGGCGGGTGCAGTTGCAGATGACGGTGCCGATGGGGTGCTCGAGCCTGACGATGGACGAACGCGTGGCCAGTGAGGTCGATTGGCCCCCGGCGGGAAAGGAGTGGGCGCCCGATGCGCAGTCGGCGTTGGAGCCGGCGTACCTCGTGGACTTTGTGCGCGACCGCAAGCAGGTGCAGGAGACGCAGGACCGCATCGACGCGCTGCTGAAGCGCTGGCTGGGCAGCAGGGACCCCAAGAGCATGCGGCCGGTGGTGTTGGCGCGGCTGCTGAGCGGGCTGGTGATGGAGAATTTCAACACGATCAACACGAGCTCGATCTCCGGTGGTGGTGCGGGGGCGATGCTGGGGTTTAGGTTTCAGACTGCCGGTGAGACGATCAACGCGGGGCGGGGGACGGAGGCGCAGGTGGTGCAGTTGCTGTCGGCGGTGCTGCGCCGGGTGGGAATCCCGGCGCGGACGGTCTTTGGGGTGGAGACGCGCAGCCGGGTTGGCAGCGGGCAGCCGTTGCGGGGGACGGGGCGGACGCGGGAGTGCGTGTGGCTGGAGTTTGCGGTGATGGACCCCGCGAGCGGGGCGACGGTGTGGGTGCCTGTGGACATTGTGCGGCAGCGGTCGGGCTCGAGCCGGGCGCCGGCGGAGGGCCGGCCGTGGAACTTTTTGGGGCACCACTCGGAGCTGGAGTTCATGCTGCCGATCTCGTTTCAGATGCACCCGCCGCTGGATGTGAGCGTGAGCGGGCTGCCGGCGTTCTGGGGGTGGAGTTCGCCCAGGGGCGTGCCGTCGGCGTTCCATGGGGTGAGTTTCAATATCAGCCAGCAGAACTCCAGGGATAGGGATACGAATAATCCTGATCCTGCGCCGCCTGGGCGGAGGTAGGGTTCCTGGTTTGTGAGTTATAATATATAAACTTTACTCCAGAGGCCCAGAGGGCCCAGAGGGGATCATTTACTCAGTGAACTGAGGGGTGGAGTTTTCTGAGTGGTTTTTGGGGGTTGAGTTTGGGGGAGGCTTCGGCCCCGGCGGGGCCGCGGGGTGTAGCCACGGGTGGAGCGCAGCGGAACCTGTGTAGGGTGGCGTGTGATGCGGGCCGACGCGGGCGGGGGAGTCTGCCGCCCCTGCCGGGGCGGGGTGCGATCTCTTGAGGACTTCCACGGGTTGCGCTGCGCTTGACCCGTGGCTGCATGCCGCAACCCCGTTGGGGTTGGAGAGAATGCAAACTGCAACATCCTTGGGGTTGAAGGCGCTGCACGCCACAACTTGCATTTACTCCGCGTTGCTCGACTAACCTTTGCGCCTTCCGCGAACCTCTTTATATAGACGCTTTGCGTGAGCGAACCCCACCCCTGCCCCTCCCCTCGGGGGAGGGGTTCTGATGAAAGCGCAGGTTATTTTATTTGAGGAGATCGGCGGTTCTGGGCAGGTTGTCGACGTAGCGCGTGTGGACGTTGACGTAGTGCTTGCGGTAGATCGCATCGATCTGCTTGGGGGTGGGGAAGCGGGTGCTGAAGCCCGGGGCGGCGGGGTCGAGGGCGAGCTTGGCCGCCTTGATGAGGTGGGCCACGAGGGTGCGTGGGTCTTCCATGCCGATGGCGATGCGCATGGTCGTCGGCTGGATGCCCGCGTCGCGGAGGGCCTGGTCGCTCATCTCGCTGTGGCTGGTGATGGCCGGGCATATGACAAGGGTGTTGGTCTGCCCGAGGCTGACCTGATGGGCAAAGACGGGGTCAAGGGAGTCGAAGAAGCGTTTGAAGGTGGTGCGGTCGAAGGCTGGTTTTTTGCCGGGCTTGCCCTCAAAGTCGATGGTGAACAGGGGGGCGGGCAGGCCCATGTGCATGACCTTTTCGCGGACGGGCCCGTTGAAGTGCCCTGGGACGGCGTTGCAGTTGACGTTGATCTCTGGGTGGCGTTGGAGCGCCTCGGCGAGTGTGAGTGTGTTGATGGTTTTGGTCAGCACGCGTGATTCGAGGGTGTGCATCCCGTTGATGACTTCGTAGGCTTTGTCGGCGTCGAGGAAGGCGCCTTTGATGTAGTAGACGTTCCAGAACATGGTCTCGTGGCCGTGCCAGGTGCGTGGGGTGCCGTCGACATCGCGGCCTGGGTGGGCGTCGTGCTTGCCCATGAACATGCGTTCATTGCGGCCGATGACGACGCCGGCGGTGGTGCCCCCCATGCCGGAGATGTCCTTGGTGTAGCTGTGGATGACAAAGTCTGGCCTCTCGGCGAGGTCGGCCCGGCGGAGTGGGCGGTGCAGGAAGGGCGTGCCGACGGTGCTGTCGCAGAGCACGGTGAGCTTGTGCTGGTGCGCGTGCTTGGTCATGGCGGGGATGTCCAGGCAATAGCCGTGGGGGTTGCAGGGGCTTTCGAGGTAGACGTAGATGTTTTTGCCCTTGGCCAGGCGGTCGGCGTGCTTCTTTTGACACGCCGTGAGTGCGGTTTGGAAGTCTCGCTTGGTGTAGCCGTCGAAGAACTCGACGGCGACGTCCATGTTGCCTTGTTTGGCGAACCAGTCGTGCATGAGCTGATAGGTGCCGCCGTAGACATTGCGGGAGGCGAGGATGATGTCCTGGTAGCCGACGAGGTGCGAGAGCGCGGCATCAACGGCGGCCATGCCGCTGTTGAAGTTGAGCGCGAAGTATTCGTGTGATTCCGGGCCGCACTCGATATCGACGATGTGGTTGGCCAGGCTGATGCTGGTGGGGCTGAGCAGCCGGCTGTAGATCTGGAGCATGAGCTCCTTGCCCTGGAAGGCGTCGTCGACCCACTCGCTGCAGGCGTAGATGTAGGTGGCGGTGCGTGTGATGACGGGCTTGGCGCTGAAGATCGCCGAGACGTTGTCGATGATCGGGTAGGGGCCGCGGGCAAGGCGTGAGCTCTGTGTGTCGACGATCGACTGGTAGGTTCGGCGGAAGGGGTTCATCAAGGTGTCCATCACCTTGGCGAGCTGGAAGCAGAGGAACTTTTGTGCGGCAAAGCGGGCGGCGCGGTCCTCGCGCGGGAGGGAGGCGAGCTCGTTGGTGAGCGTGGCCCAGAGGGTTTGTGTGTCGGCGTGGGCGGAGTAGACGCTGCGGGCGATGGCGGCAAGGTGCTTGCCAAACTCGGCCTTGGGGTTGATGCCGAAGTGGGCGAGCTGCTCGGCGACGAGGCCATTGATATCGGTTGCGCCGGTGGTTTTGCGGCGGGGTGAGATTTGGCGGGCGAGGTCAAAGGTGGACTTGGTGGGCGTTGTGGGTGTTGTGGGCATGGGTGGTGCTTCCGTGCGGTGTTTGCGGGGCTTGTAGTCTAGGGGAAGTTGGGTTGCCGGTGGGTTTATCGGTTGGCAGGCTATCTTGGTGCATGCGGACGCTGCTTTGCAACGATGATGGGATTCACGCACCTGGGATCACGAGCCTGTTTGACGCGCTGGCCGGGCACGCCGGGGGGCCGGCGATCGGGGAGGTGATGGTCGTTGCGCCGCTGACGGTGCAGTCGGCGACGGGGCATGGGATCACGTTCCGTGAGCCGTTGATGACCAAGCGTGTGGATGTGAATGATCGGATGGAGGGGGTGGCTGTTGATGGGAGGCCGGCGGATTGTGTGAAACTGGCGATGTCGGTGTTGTGGCCTGAGCGGTTTGGGGTGGGGACGCGGCCGGACTTGGTGGTGTCGGGGATGAACATGGGGGCGAATGTGGGGATCAACGTGCTCTATTCAGGTACGGTGGCGGCGGCGCTAGAGGCGGCGTTTTTGGGGGTGCCTGCGGTGGCGGTGAGTTTGCATATCGGCGCGGGGCGGCCGAGGTTTGATATTGCCGCGGCAAGGGCGCGGGAGGTGATTGATCTGCTGGTGCGTGGGGGTGGGGGTGGGGGGAGTGTGCTTGTGCCGGGCTCGTGCGTGAGCATCAACATACCGATTACGGAGCTTGAGGGGTCGATGCCGTTGATACGGGTGTGCCCGATGAACACGCACGGGATGATCGACTCTTTTCGGCGCAACGAGAACCCGATGGGTGAGACGTATTACTGGTCGAGCGGGACGCCGCTGGAGTTTCATGCGACGGAGGTGGGCAGCGATGTGCAGTGCTTGTTTGAGCGGTGCATCACCGTCACGCCGTTGAAGCATGATTTGACGGACGTGTCGGCGTTGGGACGGCTGCGTGCGGCGTTGGGGACGTGAGGCGCGTGTGGCTGCTCTGATAGGTCTTCGTTTGGATGAACGCTCGATCGTGTGTGTGGATATCTCCAAAACCGCATATTTTTGTGGTTTTTGGTATCGGAGCGTGCCGGGGGCGTTTGCGTGTGGTATGGTTTCCGTACGTGCAACCATCACCACTCCATGACCGGCTGGGCGCGATCTTGGCGGACCTGAACTACCGGCAGGTGGGGGACTTGACGTCGACGAACGCGGAGACGGCCCGGCGGTACATGACGGGCGCGCCGCCGAGCGTGGAGTTCCTCGCTGCGGTGTGCACGAAGCTTGAGGTGAACGCCGAGTGGTTGTTGACCGGGCGTGGGGTGATCAAGCGTAAGGACGTGCGTGGGGCGGCGTTGCGGGAGGCGAATGTTGGGGAGTTGCTGACGTCGCTGGCGCAGACGCTGGAGCGGTTGATCAGCCGGGTTGACCGGCTGGAGGTCTTTGTGCACTCGATGGAGACGCGCATCCGTGCCGCGGGCCCGGTGGCCGTGGCTGAACTGTTTTTGCCCGAACCTGACCAGAGAGGAGGCGCCGATGGGCGCGCTGAACCCCCAACCCCTGTGGTCCCCACCAGCGAGCGTGCCGAGTCGGTCGCAAACGCCCTTGACTACACCAAATCACCAACCAGCGCCCACGCGAACACCCACGCCCAACGACCACGTCCGCGCGATCGTTGAGTTGCTGCGCCCTGGCACGCCTGATTTGGCGCGCCGGTGGCTGGCGGCGCTGTTGATCGTGCCGGAGGAGGAGCGTGAGGCGGTGGTCTCGGCGATCGAACGGCGGATCGTTGCGCAGTACCCGCTGCCGGCGGTGCCCGCGGCGGGCGCGCTTGGGGAGGGTGTCGTTGCGCCGGCGGTTGTGACCAAGAGCATTGGTGCCCCTCGGCTGCCTGGCACGCCGAGGCAGGTGAACATCAAGCACCCCCCGGTGCAGAAGCAGGGGTATGTGGAAGAGGTGATCCGGACGTATGAGGTGGTCGAGGAGAAGCCGGGGAAGGTGGGCAAGGGG
>JAJTGZ010000068.1 GCA_021299385.1 Phycisphaeraceae bacterium
AACTGCCCGCGGTACTTCGCCACCGTCCGCCGGGCGATGTCGAAGCCCTTGGCCTTGAGCGCCTCGGCCAGCGCGTCGTCGCTCAGCGGGTCGGCCTTGTTCTCATTGTCAACGATCTCCGTCAGCGCGGCCTTGATCGCCTCCCAACTCACCTCTTCACCCGTGTCCGTTGTCGTCCCGCCCGTGAAAAACTTCCGCAGCGGCACCACGCCACGCGGGGTCTGAATCCACTTCTCCGCCACAGCCCGGCTAACCGTCGCAACATGGATCCCCAGCTGCTCGGCCACCTTCGTCATCGGCAACGGCTTTATCGACTGCGGCCCATAGTCAAAGAACTCACGCTGCGCCGCCACCACCGCCTCGAGCACACGCAAGAGCGTCCGCTTGCGCTGGGCGATCGCGTCGATCAAAAACGCCGCGTTTCCCAGGTTGGTTTTGAGGAACTCGCGTGTAACCTTCGGCGCGCTCTTGTCGCGCGCCAGCAGGGCATATTCCTGGTTGATCCGCAGGTTCGGCAGCCGGCGGTCGTTGAGGTACGCAACGTACCGGTCCTGCCCCGCGTCATACTCGACGATCCCGTCAGGAATGATCCCCGCCACCGGCCGCGTCGATAACTCACGCCCCGGCGCAAGCTTCAGCCGGCGGAGCATTGTGATCCCACCCTTGAGGTCGTCGATCCTGATGCCGAGCTTGCCGGCGATCTTGGGCAAGCGGTTGGCCATCAGGTCGTCCAGGTGCGCATCGACGATCGCGCGGGCCAACTCCCACTGCGGCATCTCGTCGGCCTGGGCGTCGGCCTGCCGGGCGTCGATCTGCAACAGCAGGCACTCGCGCATGTCCCGCGCGCCCAGCCCCGGCGGCTCCAGCAGCAACTGGATCGCCTGCAACCCCCGCGCCAGCTCCGCCGGCGTCGCCCCACGCCCTTGCACATCGGCGATCGTCTCCAAAGGCGTGCGCAGGTAGCCGTCTTCTTCGATATAAGGTATCAACACCTCCCCCAACGCACGCACGTCCGGCTTCACGTCCGCGTACCGCCACTGCTCGAAAAGTTGGTCGGTAAAGTGCTCCGCATGCGCGGCATGATTCGCCAACGCACCCGACTTCCCATCCGGATCGGCATTCGGGTTCGTCGAAGGCTCATACTCGCGCTGACTATCGCCCTGACCCTCACCCTCCGCGTCGCGCGTGAAACGCTCGCTCTGGTTGTCGTTCTCCGCCGCGTCGGGGTGGTCGTGCTCGAAACTCTCCAGCCGCTCAAAGTCATCCTCACCCGAGCGGTCCCCCATCTGGATGGGGACCTCCTCGCTGGTCATCTCACCGTCGTCAAGCGTGGGTGTGAACGAGTCGTCGTTGTCGGCGATGGTGTCCTCGTTACCATCGCCACCCGCGTCGCCGCCGCTCTCGCTACCACCCTCAACGCTGGTCTGCCCCTCATCGCTGCCGGCCTGTGTGCTCTGGGCGTCGGCATCGCTCTGGTTCTCAACAACCTCCAGCGTCGCGTTGCTCTCGAGTTCCTGGTCGATGCGTTCCTGGAGCTCGGCCAGGTTCATCTGGAGGATCTCCATCGACTGGATCATGTGCGGCGCCAGCTTCATGTGCTGGCCCATCTTCATGAACTGTGAGGTGTCAAATCGCATGGGCGGGCAGTCGGTCGGTGGCGTGCTCGGTCGTGGTGTGGTTGCTCAGATAACTGTCCTGCCGGAGATCGCGTCGGCCAAGACCCCCTTGGGCGCCAGCTGCAGCGGCGCCCCCGCCGGCAGCCCACGCGCAAGCCTCGTGATCTTGATCCTCGGGTTGATCGCGTTCATCTGCGCCGTCAGGTACAGCGACGTGCCGTCACCTTCCAGCGTCGGGTTCAGCCCCAGGATCACCTCGGCCACTGCCTGCCCCTGCGCGTTGTGCCCGGCGTCTGTGATCCGCGCAAGAAGTTCCGCGATCGTCAGGCTCTCTGGCCCGATGCCGTCCATCGGCGCCAGGCACCCCAGCAGCACGTGGTAGACCCCCCGGTACGTCCCGGTGCTCTCTAAGGCCAGCAGGTCGCGTGGCTGCTCGACGACCAGCACCGTCGCCGGGTCGCGCTTGGCGTCGGCACATATCGAGCAGACCTTCGACTCCGTCAGGTTCGCGCACACATCGCAGTTGCGGATCGAGGCCTTGACGCCCCCGATGGCGTGCGCGAGCGCCTGTGCCGTCTGTGCCGGGGCCTTGAGCAGGTGCAGCGCCAAGCGCTCGGCACTCCGCCGGCCTATCCCGGGCAGGCGTGCGAGTTCATCGATCAACGCCGCGACCGGTGCCGGGTACCCCAGGCTCCGGCTCGGATCAACAAACCCCTGCGCACGCCTGGGCGGGGTCTGCACACGCCCGGCTCCCTGCGCAGCACCCAAGCCGGCAGGCCGTGCGCCAGGGCCGGGCTGGCCGGGTGAACTCGCGGTACTGGGGGTCGTGTTTGACACCTCACTATGGTAGATCGTCCCGGCACCGCTCTTGCTGAACAAACAAACACCGATTATCTTCTCAATACCCCGCCCGTCGCCCGGCCACACCCCCGCCCAGCACGCCCACCTCGCCAACCACGCGGCAGAAAAATTTTCCCCCCATTTCCCGCATGCAAAATCGGCAAACCACGCCACCCTCCCCCCCCCGGCACAACGCACCGGCGACATACCGGCGGCGTCCTCTTGCCGCCGGGCGCCGTCATCCTCCCAAAGATTTTCCCATGATTGCGCCTGTTTTTGGGTTTGTGCAACCCTTGGCCCAACCCGTGCGGAAAGATCGCTCCTACCGGTCAGGCCCTTGCCGCCGGGAGCAGACCAAGGGCCACCGGGACGTAGACCAAGGGTTTGTCCGGTGAAAAGTTCGGGGGTCCGGTTTGCTTTCTGGGCTTAGGCCCGTTATCTTCCGACCTTGCACGGGCCGGGGAGATGTTCCGCCCGCTGTCCACGGAGCCACCGCATGCGCGTCTTTGCCGATCGTTCAGCCCGCACCATGATCCTCACCGGCGCCGTGGCCATTGCGAGCGCGTGTATCTTGAACCTACCGGCCGCCCTCGCCTCGGCTGCGGGCAGTGCAAAGAAATTTGTCTTTGCCGAAGCACCCACCCTCGCGCAGGCAAGCGAACTGATCCAGGCCAACAAACTCATCGAGGCCAAGAGCATCATCGAGAGCCTCCTGCTCAGCCCCGCGACAAGCCAGGGCGACCGCAACGCCGCCGGCGCCTTGCTGCAGATGGTCAACGCCCGCATCAGCACCGCCAACCCGATCGACCTGAGCCTCCAGCGCGCCACTCTCGCGCTGGCTAACGACGACCTCCGCCAGGCCGAGCGCCAGGCCAGCGCGGTCCTGACCGTCCCCTCGGCCAGCGCCGAGTGGAAGGCCAAGGCCCAGGAGGTCCTCGACGCCGTCGCCAAGCGCAAGGCCTCACTCCAGGGCCAAGTCCCCGCCGTGCTCGACAAAGCCCAGAACGACTTCAACGCCGGGCGATTCGCCGACGCACGCTCGGGTGTCGAGACGCTCAACAAGTGGGGCCTGCAACCCGCCGAGGCCGACCAGGCCCGACTTGATGCCCTGCAACTCAAAATCGTCGAGATCGCCAAGATCAGCGGCGGGGCAATCACCGACGGCGGCATCACCACCAGCCCGGCACCCACGCCAGGGCCCACCCCGGCCAGCAACGCAGATTCGGGCGTCCGCCTCGTCGAGGATCAGACCATCGCGCCCCCCGCCGGGGCAAGCACCAGCGCCCCCGCCCCGGCACTGCCCGCAGTCTCCCCCCAGCCCTTCTACCCCGCCGACAAAGAGCAGGTCGCACAGGCCTCCCCACCCCGCATCTCCGAAGGTGGCACGGCCATGACCGGCACCGTCGAGCAGGCCGCACCCGCACCCGCCGCTGGCGCTGCCCCGGCACCAGCCGGGGCCGACGCACCCGCCCCGGCCCCCGAGGCGACCCCGGCACCCCAGCCGGCCGAGGAACTCGACCTCGTTGCCCTCGCCCTCCGTGCCGAGGCACAGCGGTCCCTCTTCGAAGCCGACCAGAGTTACGACGGCGGTCGCTACGCCGAGGCGACACGCAAGTATGAGTCCGTCCTGGCCGGTCAACGCCAGTACCTCTCCCCCGAGGACATCGCCCGCGCCGAGCAGCGCCTGGCCCAGGCCCGCGTCCGCCTGCAAAGCCCCACCGGCGGCACGCTCGAGCAGAGCGTCGAGCAGAACTTCACCCTCGTGCGCGAGAAGACGATCGCCGAGTTTGAGAACGGGCTGACCGAAGCGCAGTCGGCCCTCAAAGCCGGCAACGCCGAGCGCGCGGCAACCCTCGCCGTGGGCGCGCAGTTGGCCCTCGACCGCGCGCGGACGTACTTCTCCCAAGCCGAGTACGACAAACTCTCCGACCGCGCCTCGGCCCTCAAGGCCGAGATCAGCAAAGAGGCCGAGGCCATCGCCACACGCAACCGCGCCGAGAGCGAGGCCAAGGCCGGGCAGGTCGCCAAGAAGGCCGAGCAGGACCTGCGTGCGGCCAAGGAACGCCGCATCAGCGACAGCATCGCCCGCATCCGCGCGCTCCAGCGCGAGCAGAAGTACGAAGAGGCCCAGGAGATCGTCGCACAGGTCCTCTTCATGGACCCGGTCAACCCCTCGGCCCTGCTGCTGCGGGACATCATCTCTGATCTGATCGCATTCCGCCGGGCCGACGAGATCGGCCGACGCAAACGCGTCGGGATGCAGACCCTCAAGATCCAGAACCGCGAGGCGACCATACCCCCGACCGAACTGGTCACCTACCCCACAGACTGGCCCCAGTTGACCATGATGCGCACCGGCGCGGGGGGCTACTACGAGACCCCGGCTAACCGTGCCGCGATCGCCAGCCTCGAAGGCACACGCATCCCCGTGCAGTTCAACGGCGTCCCCCTGGGCAACGCCCTGGCCTACATCGGCAAGTCCGCCGGGGTGGACATCGACCCGGACTGGCGCAGCCTGGCGACCATCGGGGTCTCGGCCGAGACGCCCATCACGATGAACTTCAACGCCGACCAGCCGGCTAAGCAGGTGCTCGAAAAGGTCATCTCCCGCCTGAGCGCCGACAAGTTCGCCCGTGCCGACTTTGCCATCAAGAACGGGATCGTCGAGGTTGGCTCGGCCGACTCGATCAAGCAGCAGACGGTCGTCGAGCACTACCCCATCACCGACCTGCTGGCCGTTGCACCCGACTACGCCGATGTGCCCGAGACGGACCTGTCCAAGATCGTCAAGAGCCAGGCCCGCCGGGCCGAGAGCGTCGGGCGCGAGACGCGCGACCCCTTCGCCATCAAGGCCGAGGGCCGCAACAAGAGCACCGGCGACCGCCGTGAACGCGTCCGCGCACTGGTGCAGATGATCCAGCAGAACATCGACGCCGACAGCTGGCGCGACAACGGCGGGGACACCGGCACGATCATGGAGCTCAACTCCGTACTCGTCATCACCGCCACGCCCCGCAACCACCGCGAGATCACGGGCCTGCTCAGCCGCCTGCGTGAAATCCGCCAGACACAGATCAATGTCGAGACCCGCTTCCTGCTCGTCAACCAAGACTTCTTCGAGCAGATCAGCTTCGACTTGGACGTCTACTTCAACAACAACGGCAACCAGGTCCAGAACGCCCGCCAGATCGACCCGAACGTCCGCGCCAGCGACTTCTTCGCCTTCCCCACCAACCAGTACCTCCGCCGCACCCTCGACTCGGATATCTACGGCAACACCGCCGGCGGCAACCGTACCACCGTTACCCCCTTCATCTCAGGCGGGCAGGGCAACGATCCAGGCAGCAACCCGCCACGCGACTTTGGCCTCCAGCAGACGCAGCCCCGCGGGTGGTCCCCCATCGGCGTCTCCCAGAACTCCGGCAGACTCGCCGAGGGCCTCACCCCCTCGACCAACACCTTCGTCTCAGGCCTCCTTGCCGCGTCTCCCGCCCTCGGCATCGCCGGCACGTACATGGACGACATCCAGGTCGACTTCCTCATCAAGGCCACACAGGCCGACCGCCGGACCATCACCCTCAACGCACCACGACTGACGTTCACCAACGGCCAGATCGCCAACGTCGTCGTCGGCACCCAACGTGGGTTCGTCTCGGACCTCGAGATCGTCACCGGCGACAGCGCCGTTGGCTTTGACCCCACGCCCGACTCCATCGCCGACGGCGTGACGCTCCTGGTCGAGGGTGTCGCCTCCGCAGACCGCCGCTACGTAACCCTCAACGTCGAGGCCGGCGTCTCGACTATTCAAGAACTGGTCAACTTCCCCGTCTCGGCCACCGCAGGCACCCGCGTCGTCACCAGCGACACCGTCGGCGGCCCAGGCTCGGTCTCTAGCAGCGTTCAGCTCCCGCTGCTCAACGTCAGCCAGGTCAACACCACCGTAACCGTACCCGACCAGGGAACCATCCTCCTCGGCGGCCAACGCCTCAGCACCGAACTGCAGATCGAAACCGGCGTCCCCGTCCTGAGCAAAATCCCCGTCATCAACCGCTTCTTCACCAACCGCATCGAGTCCCGCCAGGACGCAACCCTCCTCATCCTCCTCAAGCCCACCGTCCTGGTCCAGTCCGAGCAGGAAGAACGCTTCTTCCCCGGCCTCAACGACGCACTCCGCAGCGGGAACTAAGAGACTGTTTCAGAAGTCTGGCTCCGGTGGCACTGGCCTCTGGCCTGTGCCGATGCCTTGCGTGATCCGCACAGATCAGAGGCCTGTGCCACCATTTGAAACAGCCTCCAATACCAACCCCCCGCCCCGACAACTCTGATCCACACACGGGCGCCCACCAACGGGCGCCCGTTTTCTTTCCCGCCCCCACACCCGCGAACGTGCCCACAACGGCTCTACCATCGCTGGCGTGACCGACCGCCTCTTGCATCTCGTCGAGCGCCTCGCCGGCTACCAGTGGTGGCAGGTCCTCATCGAGCTCGCGGTCATCTGGATCGTCGTCTGGGTCGTCGTCCGCCTTGTCCAGGGCACACGCGCCGCCGGCGCGCTCAAGAGCGCGTTCCTCCTCATCGTCGTTGCCGCCCTGGTCGTCCGCATCCTCGGCCAGCACGAGTCGTTCGCACGCCTGACGTTTGTCTTCAACGCCATCTTTGCCGTCGCGGCCGTCGGGCTGATCGTCATCTTCCAGCCCGAGCTCCGCCGGGGGCTTATCCGCCTGGGCGAGTCCCCCATCTTCGGCCGCAAGATCGAGGTCGCCACCGAGACCGTCGACGCCGTCAGCGAGGCCGCGGCTTATTTGAGCAAGGCCCGCTTCGGGGGCCTGATCGTCATCGAGCGCTCGACCCCGCTCAAGGGCCTGGCCGAGGGTGGCACGCTCATCGATGCGCACGTCTCCAGCCGGCTGCTGCAGACGATCTTCTTCCCAGGCTCGGCGTTGCACGACCTGGCCGTGCTCATCAAGGACGACCGCATCAAGGCCGCCGGCGTCCAACTCCCCCTGGCCAACGCCGAGGACACACCCGACGCCACCCTCGGCTCACGACACCGCGCCGCCCTGGGCATCAGCAACGAGAGCGACGCACTCGTCGTCGTCGTCAGCGAAGAGACCGGCACCATCACCCTCGCCGAGCGCGGCGAACTGACCCGCGGCCTCAACGAGGCCGAACTCCGCGGCCTGCTCCTGCTCAAACTCAACGAGGGCCTCGTAACAGCCGTGCAAGAAGAACCCGAGAACGTCGTCGAGGCCGAAAAAGAGCCACACCCCGACGCCGACGACCGCTCCACAGACCACCACGACCACCACCCATCAACCACCGACGACCCCGACGCCACCGCCCCCATTGACCGGGCGCAGACCACCCGGGAGGGCCGTCCATGAGCCGCCTCAAGTCCTTCGGCGTCGTAACGCTCGTAACCATCCTCATCTGGCTCTGGGCCGAGGCCTCGATCGTCTCCGACCCCGCCCGCGCCGGCAACCAGGAACTCCTGCTCGAAAACGTCCCCGTCCTCATCGCCTGCACCCCGGCAACGGCCAAGGCCTTTGACCTCCAGCCCCAGACGCCCCTGCTCGGCCCCATCCGCGTCCGCGGCACGCGCGAAGCACTCGACGCCATCCGCAACGCCCACGCTTCCCCACGCATCCTCGTCGAGATCAACGACGCCGCACCGGGCCTGCTCGTCGTCCCCGGCGAGATCTCCCCCTCCTGGCTCGGCCTGACCGTCGTCGGCCCCCCGATCAAGGTCGTCATCCAAGTTACCGGGCGGTAGCGACCAACGCCCGCACCGGCGCCCTGCCCAACCGCGCTTACAGTTGCCCAATGCCCAACCCCGTCCCGGTGATCCTGCTCGCCGCTCTTGTGCTCCCCGGGTGCGCAAGCCCCGAGATGGGCGAGGGCTTTGACGCAACCGACGGCAGTTCGCGCATCCGGGCCATCACCGCCGTCGCCCGCACCAACGACACGCCAAATCTGCCCAAGGTCGCCGACGCCCTCAACGACAACGCCCCTGCCGTGCGCGTTGCCGCGATCGCCACGCTCCGCCAGATGACCGGCACCGACCTGGGCTACAACCCTTGGGCCTCCCCACAAGACCGCCAAGACGCGCCTCAAAAGTACAAGGCCTATTTCAACGTGCACGCCCAGGCCCAAACCGGTGGGGATAATCACGCCATCACACCCCAACCTCCCGCCACCCAAGCCCTCAACCCCTAAGAAGCACCGATGTCGGCAGAGCAACCCCACGTCCGGCTGGAGATCCTCAGCAACCCGCTGCTCAACTGCGGCGCACGCGAGATGGTCGCCAGCATGTCCAGACGCATGGGCTTTGCCGAGGACGCCGCCTGCCAGATCGCACTGGCCGTTGACGAGGCCCTCTGCAACATCGAACGCCACGGCTACGACCGCCAGACCGACCGACCCATCTGGCTCTCACTGCACGCCATCGGCGGTCTGGCCCAGAACGGCACCTCCTCCAGCCCCACCGAAGGCCTCAAAATCGTCATCGAAGACGAAGCGCAACAAATCGACCCCAACCTCATCAAGAGCCGCCCGCTCGACGAGATCCGCCCCGGCGGCCTCGGCGTACACATCATCCGCGAGGTGATGGACGAGGTCATCTACGAGCAGCGACCCAACTCGGGCATGCGCCTGACCATGATCAAAATGCGCAACCCCCAGCCCAAGAAAGACAACGGAGCCCCCCCATGAACGACTCGGCCCTGACCATCATCTCACGCGTTGAGGGGGACGCGACCATCGTCTCACCAGCCGGGGACATCGACCTCAACGGGGCACCCGCCTTCAAGTCGCAACTGCGCACCATCCAGAGCGCACTCAAGCCCGGCGGGCGATTGGTTATCGACCTCTCGGCCGTCCCCTACATGGACAGCTCGGGCCTGGCCACCATGATCGAGAGCATGCAGGCCGCACGCCGTCAGTCCTTCAAACTCATCCTCTGCGGCCTGACCCCCCGCGTCCGCGCAATCTTCGAGATCGCAAAGTTGCACACGGTCTTTACGATCAAGGGCACGTTGGCCGAGGCGCTCGCTGCGTGAGGGGGGCAGGAGAGGAAACAGGCAATAGGCAATAGGCAATGGGCAATAGGCGCAGCAGCCTGTGCCCACGCCAAGCACCTAAGCGCCGATTGCCTATTGCCCATTGCCCATTGCCTATCCCCCCACCCAAACCTTCCCCGCATGGGCCGGCCCACGGGGATCGACTAGAATCTAGGGCTGTCGTGCCGCATGTGCGGCCCGGGTCGTCCGGGGCTTGCCCCGCGCCCGGCGTGACCAGCGATGCTCGCTGATCCGCACGCCAGCAGACGTGTTTACGAGCCGTCCCATGGAACCCACAACCAACACCGCCACACCATCCACCACCAGCGCGCCCCACAGCGATGCACCCGATGCAGCCGCGACTCCCGCGCCCCAGAGCGAGGCCCAGAGCGCGGCCAAGAGCGAGGCCAAGAGCCAAGGGCATGCCGCAGGTGAGCACGCACAGAACCCCGGCACGATGGAGGGGAACCTCAAGGGCCTGCCCGCCATCGCCAAGGCCGAGGTCATCCGTGCCGAGGGTGGCCCCGGTGGCGAGCGTGGCGGCGACCGCGGCTCGCGCCCGCCCCGCTTGGGCGACCGCAAACGCGACCCCAAGCAGCCCATGGACCTGGGCGAGAAAGCGCCCAACACCAAAGAGATGCTCGCCAAGATGAACCGAGACTCGGCCGGCGCGGCCAGCGATCCGACCCTCGACGCCGAGATCGAGGCGATGATGAAAGACGCCGCGGCACAGGAGATGCCCCGCGGCAAACGCGAGGTCAAGCCCATCGGCGGCGTCCGCTCCTCGGGCATCCGCGGCCCACGCAAGATCGAGTCCGCACGCGAGCACCGCACCGGCAAGGTCGTCAGCGTCGGGCCCAGCGATATCTTCGTCGAGTTCGGCCCCAAAGAGCTCGGCGTCGTCCCGCGCACGCAGTACCCCGACGACCAACTCCCCGTCGTCGGTGCCGAGCTTGAACTGGTCGTCGACCGCTTCGAGGCCGCCGAGAGCCTCTTTATCTGCTCGCGCCCAGGCCAGGTCGTCAAGGCCAAGTGGGAGCTGCTCGAGCCCGGCCAGGTCGTCGAGGCGCGCGTAACGGGCGTCAACAAGGGTGGCCTGGAGCTGGAGGTCTGCGAGCACCGCGCGTTCATGCCCGCCAGCCAGGCGAGCCTTGACCGCGTCGCCGATCTTTCGGTCTTCATCGGCGAGAAGTTCCCGTGCGTCGTCGTGCGCGTCGAGCGCACGGGCCTGGGGAACATCGTGCTCAGCCGGCGCGACATGCTCGCGCAGGAGCGCAAGGAGAAGGCCGCGAAACTCAAGGAGAGCCTGCAAGAGGGCGCCGTCCTTGAGGGCATCGTCCGCAAGATCATGCCCTTTGGCGCGTTTATCGACATCGGGGGCATCGACGGGCTTTGCCACATCAGCGACATGACCTACGACCGCGTGATGCCCAGCGAGCGGAACGTCGAGAAGTACGTCAAGGCGGGCGAGTCGGTGCGTGTGCAAGTGCTCAAGGCCGACCTGGAGAACAACAAGATCAGCCTGGGGATGAAGCAGCTCGCCGCCGACCCTTTCGCCACGGCCGTCAGCGACGTGTCCGAGGGTGCCGATGTAACGGGGCGTGTGGTGCGTGTGGCCGAGTTTGGCGCGTTCATCCAGATCGCCCCGGGCGTCGACGGGCTGGTGCACATCAGCGAGGTCAGCCGTAAGCGGATCGGGAAGGTCGAGGAGGTCCTCAAGGTTGATCAGGTGGTGACTGCGCGGGTGCTGAAGATCGACCCGACGACTCGGAAGATCAGCCTGAGCCTCAAGGTGCTCCAGGCCGAGGAACCGCCCGCGCCGGGCAGCCGCGAGGCGGTGATGAGCGAGAAGCGTGCCGCACGCGACAAGGCGGCACAGGACCGGCTCAAAGAAATCCAGAAGGAAACCCCCGAGCTCCGCCGGCAGCGCGAGAAGTTCCGCAACAAATCGCTCACCGGCGGCTTCGGCAAGGGGATGGAGTTCCTCGGCGGCGGGCTGGGGGATCTGAAGCTGTAGGGCGAAGAGGTTTTAGGGGTTAGGTGTTAGGTGTTAGGTGTTAGGTTTTAGGTCCAATGCAGAACCCCTCCCCCAGAATGTTCTGGCGGGAGGGGCAGGGGTGGGGTTGGCCCGCCCTAGACACCCGATCGACAAAACATAAGTTTTCTCGTATCGCCACGCAACACAAACCGCGTGCCAGAATCAGCGCAACGCTGCGTTGTTGCGCGCAGTTAGCGCGCAAACATATGGAGTTGCACCACGATGGCCCACACGCCCCGCCGAGGGGTCGGGCATACCTGTGCATCCTCGACCGACTGGACGCCTGTAAAGCTCGGCAAACCACCGCCGTGGGGATGGGCGCAAATGTGCGGGGATCGGGGGTGGGGGGCACAGGATGATCGGCTCGGAGAGCCGATCTACCCGGAGCACTCGTCGCTACTTCACCCGCAGGACCACCAGCGTGATGTCATCGTTGGCCACGCGGACGCCGGCGAACTGGCGGATGGTCCACATGAGT
>JAJTGZ010000069.1 GCA_021299385.1 Phycisphaeraceae bacterium
AGTCACTCCCCCTCCCGCATCCTCTCAAACGCCATCACCACCCTGATCTGCTCATACGTAACCGCACCACCCTGCGCCACACCCTCCGCGCCGAGTGCGTCCATCACAGGCCGCAACTGCCACGGCCGGCCCACCTCATCCCACGCCTTAACAATCTTCTCCTGCACCACCCCCGGCACCCAAGCCTCTACACTCCTTGGCCTTGCCTCCTCGATCCACTGCTGCAAGTACCCCGCCACCGTTGACGTCGCACGCCCCATCAGCGCCGCCACCTCATCGATCGACAGCCCCTTGGCAAAGTGCCCCGCCGCGGCGTCGGCACCCAGCGACCGCTTGACGCCCTCACCCTCCCGCAGCGCACGCGTCGGACGCGCCCCCCCACGCGCATCGAGCTGCAATCCCTCCACCTTGGCCGCCTCCGCCACCGCCTCCAGCAGCGACGGCCCAAAGTCCTCCCCCTTGCGCGTGCCGATCCCACGCACCGTCAGCAGCCCCGCCATCGATCCCGGCCGCACCAGCGACAACTCCTCCAGCGTCGCATCCCCCAAAATCACAAAAGGTGGCACACCCTTGCTCGCAGCCAAACCGCGCCGCCACACCCGCAACGCCTCAAACACCCCCATCTCCTCCCGGCTCAGCACAGGCGTCTGTGCCGAACCAACCGGCGCCTTGGGCGCACGCGCCAGCACCGCCTTGGGGTCCACCAGCCGAACCGCCAGCTCATTCTTGAGCACACCCCGGCTCAACTCCGTCAGCACCAGCACATTAAACTCACCCTGCCGGGCCAGCACCTCCTGGTCCACCAACTGGTTGACGTAACTGGCGATCCGCTCCTTGGGCAACCCATGCAGCAGCCCGTGCGTACTCAGTTTGTCGTGCCCGAGCCTGCGCACACGCTCATTGCGCGAGCCCGTCAGCACATCACACAAATGCCCGGCACCGAAACCACTCGCCCCGTTGCTGCTCGGGGCGCTCAGCCTTGCCACGCACGAGATGATCTTCCGTGCCGTCTCCTGCATCTCCGGGGCGTTCTGCAGTTCATCAAGGCAGAAATCGCACGCCCCGCACGGCCCTTGCTCGAGCTCCTGCCCAAAGTACCGCGTCAACGCCTTATGCCGGCAACTCGCCCCGCTGGCAAAGCGGTGCATCTGCTCGAGCATCTCCCGCGCGTGCTCCATCACCTCCGGCGACGCCCCACCCTCACGCCCCGACTTGTCCATCAGGTCCTTCCACAACACCACGTCCTGCGCCGAATAAAGCAGCAGACACTCGGCCGGCAGCCCATCACGCCCCGCCCGCCCCGTCTCCTGCTGATAGTGCTCAACGCTCTTGGGCATCGAGGCGTGCACCACCAATCGCACATCCCCGCGGTCGATCCCCATCCCGAACGCTACCGTCGCCACCACCACATCCAGCCGCTCGGCACGAAAGTCCGCGCTCACGCGCGCCCGCACGCCCGCATCCATCCCCGCGTGATACGCCCGCGCCTCGATCCCCCGCGCGCACAGCGTGGCCGCGACCTCCTCGGTGTTCTTGCGCGACAGGCAATACACAATCGCCGCACGCCCCGCGTGCCGGCCGATCGCCTCGCTCACCTGCTCAGCCACACGCACCCTCGGCAGCACCCGGTACGTCAGGTTCGGGCGGTCAAAGTTACCCACCAACTCCACCGGGTCGACCAGCCCCAACTGCGCGATGATGTCCGCCCGCACCTGCGGCGTCGCGGTCGCCGTGTACGCACCCATCGGCACGCCGGGCAGCCCCGCACGCAGCTCACGCAAACGCCGAAACTCAGGCCGAAAGTCGTGCCCCCACTGGCTGATGCAGTGCGCCTCGTCGATCGCCACGTGCCCAAGGCCTAACTTGGACACAAACCCCATAAACCCCGGCGACAGCAGCCGCTCGGGCGATGTAAACAGCACACGCAACTCCCCCGACCGCACCTGCGCACGCATCACCCCAGCCTCCTCAGCAGGCACGTTGCTGTGCACCGCGCACGCCGGGACACCCGCCATCTTCAGCCCCGCCACCTGGTCGTCCATGAGCGCAATCAACGGCGAGACCACCAGCGTCAACTTCCCCGTAACCACCGGCGGCAACTGAAAACACAAACTCTTCCCCCCGCCCGTCGGCAGCACCGTCAGCGAATCGCGCCCGGCGAGCGTCGCCGCGATCGACCGGTCCTGCAACGGGCGCAGCGTGTCAAAGCCCCAGTGCCGGCGCAACGCCGAGAACACCTCCGCACCAAGCGTTTGTTGTATCACCTCGCTCTGCACAGCAGCAGAGGATAACCCCCACAACCCACCCCCGACGCCCGCCCGCTCACGGCCTGCGCACCTGCCCACGCCGCTCGCCCAAGATCGCACGCGCCTCCCCCACCACATAGAACGACCCCGTTACACACACCGCATCCCCCGACCCGCACCCCTTGCGTGCCACTTCCAGCGCCTCGCGCACCGTGGGTGCAACGAAACTCAACCGCCCCCCCAGCGCCCGGTACCGCTTTTGCAAAGCCGCCGGGTCCGCTGAGCGCTTGTTCCCCGCCGCCCGCGTGAAGACAACCTTGTCCGCTACCCCCGCCAGCGCCCGAAGCATCGGCTCAAAGTGCTTGTCCGCTGCGACGCCAAAGACCACCACCAGCGCATCAAACCGCAGGTATTGCACCAGCGTCTTGACCAGTGCACGCACGCTCTCGGGGTTGTGCGCCCCATCAAGCACCACCGCCGGCGAGCTGCCCACCACCTCAAACCGCCCCGGCAGCCGCGCCGTCGCCAGCGACTGGATCATCCGGTCCATCGGACACACAAACCCACGCCCGCATAGCGCATCAACAATCCCCAACGCCAGCCCACAGTTGACCGCCTGATGCTCCCCGGCCATCGGCACGGGCACAAAGTCATACTCCCCGCGCCCCGTCCGCATGTGCACATACACCTGCGGCCAACGCGATCCAGCCGCGTGCTCCAGACGGTACGAAAACTCCACATCCTCACCGACAACCACCAGCGGCGCGCCAATCTCCCCGGCCACCCGTCGCAATTCCTTCACCACCCCCGCGTCCTGCCCCACCGTCAACGCAGGCACCCCGGGCTTGAAGATCCCACCCTTCTGCGCCGCGATCAACTCCAGCGTCTGACCCAGAATCTCCATGTGGTCATACCCGATCGTCGCAACCGCCGAGACCTCCGGCGTGATGATGTTCGTGCAGTCCAGCCTCCCACCCAGCCCAACCTCGATCACCGCAACATCCACCGCCTGCTCGGCAAAGTGCACAAACGCCATCATCGTCGTCAACTCAAAGAACGTCCCCCGCCCATACCCACCCTCGACCTGCAACGCCGCCAACACCACCGTCTTGGCCAGCCGCACAAAATCCCCCGGCGAGATCAACTGCCGGTTGATCCTGATCCGCTCACGCACATCGTTCACGTGCGGGCTGGTGTACGAACCAACCGTGTACCCGCACCCCTCGAGCATCGCCCCGACCATCTCGCACGTGCTCCCCTTGCCCTTGGTCCCGGCTACGTGCACCGTCTTGATCGAGTCCTGCGGGTTCCCCAGCGCACGCGCGAGCGCCCGCATCCGGTCGAGTTTGTACTGGTCCTTCACCGCCGGCGACGGCCGCAGACGCTCTAAATCCACCAGGCTGTACAAATACGCCAGCGCACCATCCATGTCCGAAAAATCCGCCGACGGCTCCACCGGTGCCTGCCCCCCTGCACTCGGTCCCTCTCTACTCGACCCTGATTGTGAATGCTCCAACATACTCATGCGCAGGCCCAACCCTCCAGCCCCTACCCGCACCGGCAGACCGCCGGGTGCTGCGCAAGATAGCGTCTTCACCGGCCCCGGGCATGTAAAATATCGACGCCGACAAACACCCCACACCCCACCACAACCCGCACAACACCACAATGTTTTTCCCCTACAAGGTCGACGTCCCCCTCTCACGCTGGCCCATCGAGAACTGGCTGCTCATCGTCGCCACTTGCATCGGGGCCGTGGTCTATCTTCTCAGCCCCGTAATGCATCAGAACTGGGCCGTACTTCACCGCAAAGAGAGCGACTTCTCCCTTATCCAACTCCTCGGCCACGCCCTCGCACACGGCGGCATTATCCACCTCGTCGGCAACCTCTTCGCCCTCTTCATCTTCGGCAACGCCGTCAACTCCAAGTTCTCATCGTTCTACATCCCCATCTACGCCTTCATCGCCGTCGGCACAGGCCTCGCATGGCTCGCCCTCGGCACAGGACCCACCGCCCTCGGTGCATCCGGCGCCGTCTATGGCGTCATGGGTGCCTTCCTCGTCTTCTTCCCACGCAACGACATCTCCGTCTTCTACGTCTGGGCTTACTTCCGCGCCGGAACCACCGAGGTCTCCGCCCACTGGGTCATGCTCTTCTACGTCGCCTCCGACATCATCCTTATCTCCATCACCAACGCCTCCGGCGTCGGACCCATCGCTCACCTCGCGGGCTTCGCACTCGGCTTCTCCATCGCCCTAGGCACCTGCGCCTTAGGCCTCACACCCAGTCAAGAGTACGAACACTCCCTCTGGGACATCATCCGCAGCCGCGGCCCCGGCGGGCAGATCATTCAGAAGACCAAAAAGTCCACCACCAAAAACAACCCCCTCGCCAACACACCCCGCAGCACCCAACCCACTGTCAGCCTACGCCCACCCACCCCGCACGTCATCCTTGACAACGAACCGATCCCGCTCGCCAGCGATAAACCACCACCCCTACCCAAGCCACGCTCAACGCCCATCATCCACAAACGCCCACGCCCATCAAACCATTAGACCCCCACGCCAACCACAAAGCCCACCATGCCCCACGCCATCACCGAGCCGATTGCCGCCGAGACCGCCAAGAAAATCGTCGGCATCCTTCCCAACCCCGCCAATGCCCTCACACAGTTCGTCACCCCCATCTCACAGTCCATCGCGGAAGCCCTCGGCGTCAGCCCCAATCTCGTTCAGCCCCTCCTCCTCCTGCTCGCCAAGGTCCTCCTGGCAGTCCTCCTCCTGGCCGCCACATGGATCGTCGCCAGTTGGGTCAAACGCACGCTCGAACGCATCTTCGAGCGCACCGAAATCGACGAAACCCTCGAACACTTCTGCGCTAATGCCGCACGCTGGGTAACACTCGTCATCGGCATCATCATCTGCCTCGAGGCCTTCGGCTTCAGTGCCACTGGCCTGGTCGTGCTCCTGAGCACCGCCGGCATCGCCATCGGCCTGGCTCTGCAAGGCTCACTCTCGCACTTCGCCTCGGGCATCATGCTCCTGATCTTTCGCCCCTTCAAGATCGCCGACTTTGTTACCGCCGCCGGCCGCGAGGGCACCGTCGCCGACATCGACCTGTTCACCACCACCATCGACACGACCGACAACCGACGCATCATCATCCCCAACGGCCAGATCTTCGGCACCGTCATCGAGAACCACTCCTTCCACAACCGCCGCCTGGCCACCATCCGCCTCACACTCGCCGCCAGCGCCGACCCCGACGCCATCCGCGCCGATCTCCTCGCCGCCGCCCACTCGGCCATCGCCGCCTCACCCGCCGCCATCAAAGACCCACCCCCATCCGCCACCCTCGTCGACCTTCCCGGCAACCAGGTCTGGGCACTGAGCGTCTGGTGCCGACGCGGCCAGGTCGACACGATGAAAGAAGCCCTCTGGCTCGCCGCCCGAGAAGCCCTCTCCAAAACCGACCACGCCGTCCAACCTCCCGTCCAACTCATCAAAAACATCACCTGATCCGCCCCACCCCCGGCTACCGTCTACCCGTGCCCCAACCACTCCCACCCACCCCCACCTTCCTCGCCAACGCCGAGGCCCTTGCCCTCACCTTCGACCCAGGCGACCTCGATAAACTCGGCCTCTACCTCGCCCTCCTCCTCGAAGCCAACAAACACTTCAACCTCACGGCCATCGAAAACCCCGACGACTGCTGGCAACGCCACATCCTCGACTCCCTCACACTCCTCCCTTTGCTCGCCGACCTCCCCGACGCCTCACCGATCATCGATGTCGGCTCAGGCGGCGGCGTCCCCGGCATCCCCCTGGCCATCTGTCTGCCCAACCTCTCCTTCACCCTCCTGGAACCCACAGGCAAAAAGGCCGAGTTCCTCCGCCAGACTGCCGCCGAACTCAAACTCACCAACGTCGCCGTCCTCAGCGACCGCGCCGAAAAACTCGGCCAGGACAAAGCCCGCCACCGCGAGAAGTACGCCGCCGCCTTCGCCCGCGCCGTCGGCCCGCTGAACATGCTCGTCGAACTGCTCATCCCCCTGGTCCGCCCAGGCGGCCTCGTGCTGGCCATCAAAGGCGCCAAGGCCGACGACGAACTCACCGCCGCACGCCACGCCATCGGCCTCCTCGGCGCACGCCACGCCGAGACCATCGCCACACCCACCGGGCGCATCGTCGTGCTCGAAAAAGTCAGCCGAACCCCCAACCTCTACCCACGCCGCGACGGCGAACCCAAACGCAACCCCCTCGCCGCCGACGAGCAAACCCCCAGCACCACCCGATTCACGCCGCCATCACCACCTTAAGCTCACCCGCACCCGCCAGCCGCAGCATCTCCACGCCCTCGGCCAGTTTCCCCCGCTTACTAATCAACGGCAGCACATCAATCTGCTTTGTCGCAATCGCCCCCAACGCCTCGGGCACGCTCCCGCACCGGCTCCCGATCAACTCGATCTCATGCGCCACCAGCGGCGACAAGTCCACCCCCTCGCGCACGCCCGCCCGCACCGCCCCAAACCCCACGCACATCTGCACACCCGCCGCACGCGTTCCCCACGCCGGCCCTTTCAAGATGATCTTCCCGCGCGGGCGCACCATCTGCATCGCCAGCTCCAGCCCCTGCGCCGTCCCCGTGCAGTCGATCACCACGTCCTGGTCATGCCGTAGCCCGACCTCCTCGACCATCCGGTGCTTGATCCCCCACCGGTCGCACAGCGCCAGCCGACCGGCGTGCTTACCCAGAAGCCGCACGCTCGCGTTGAGTTTCGCCATCACCTGCACCACCAGCAGCCCGAGCTTCCCATCCCCCAGCACCGTAACAAACGGCCGGCCCTCCACCTTGAATATGTGCCGTGTGTGCAGCGCTGCACCAACCAACTCCGCAAACACACCCTCCTCATCGCTCACGCCCGCCGGCACCACATGCAGGTTCCGCACAGGCACGCACACACGATCAGCAAAGCACCCATCCCGACCCGACAACCCAAGCACCGTCCGCACCCGGCAGTGCGCACTCAGACCCTTCCGGCACATATCACACGCCCCGCACGCCACACTCATCGAGCCAACAACCCGCGCCCCCACTAACTCCTTGTACCCACCATCAGCGATCCGTTCAACCACCCCCACAAACTCATGTCCCATCACCCCCGAGAACGGCACCAAGCCCCCCGCCACCCCCACGTCCATCGAGCACACACCCATCACCGTCGGGCGCACCAATGCCTCACCCCTACGCAGCTCAGGCTCGGGCGCATCCAGGTCCCACACAACACGCTGACCGTTATATCGCAGTGCTCGCACACACCACTATCGACCACCCCAACGCCCAGACACAGCCCGATACACCCCCACCCAACAACCATGCCCCTTCTCGGACCGCACACACAACGCGCCCGATAATCCACAATGCCCACAACCATCTCTATCACCCCCCCGCGCGACTACCTCCTCCACCGCGATGTCTGCAGCTACGGCTACTTCCTCCTCGCCCCCAACCGCTGGACTCCCGCCACACGCACCTTCACCCGCATCCTCCTGCTCCCCACAGGCCCGGCCACAATCCACATCACCCAAGGCAACACCCCCCGACCCAAACGAGGCGGCAACCTCACCATCCACGCCTCACGCACCATCAACAAACCAGAACTCCCAGACCTCCACGACGCCCTCACACGCATGCTCCGCCTGGACGAAACCCATACCCACACACGCGCGTTCCACAAACTCGATCCACGCTTCAAGCACGTCGGCTACGCACGCCTCTTCCGCAGCCCCACCATGTTCGAGGACGTCATCAAAACCGTCACCAGCTGCAACGTAACCTGGCCCAACACCATCAACATGAACACACTCCTCTGCCACCACTACGGCCCCGGCGGCAGCTTCCCCACCCCGGCCATCATCGCACGCTTACGCCCAGCCAACCTCCGCGGCCGCTGCCGCGTCGGCTACCGCGATGCACGCATCGTCCACCTCGCCAAAATGTTCAACACAGGCCAGATCAACCCCACCTGGTTCCAGGACCCCGCCAACCCCGACGACGACGTACGCCAAGCCCTCCTGGACCTCCCCGGCATCGGCCCCTATGCCGCCAGCAACATCATGCAACTGCTCGGACGCTACGCCTATCTCCCACTCGACAGCGAGAGCGTCCGCCACGGCCGAACCGTCCTCGGCTTCAAGGGCCACCCCGCCGCCATCATGAAGCGCATCGCACGCCACTTTGCCCCCATGGGCAACCAGCAGTTCCGCAGCTACTGGTTTGAGATCTGGAACCACTACGAATCCAAACGCGGCCCCGCCTGGACCTGGGACCGCGAAACCACAGGCAAAACCTTCACCGCGGCCCAACTCAAATAACTCTCAACCCCACCCCACGCCAACGATCAACCCATGTTCAAGCTCCAGATCACCGCCACCTTCTCCGCCGCACACGCCCTGCTCATCGCAGGCCTCCGCGAACCCCTCCACGGGCACGACTGGCACGTAACGGCCACCGTCGAAGGCCCCACCCTCGACCCCGACGGCCTCCTAGCCGACTTCCACGCCCTGCAAGCCCACCTCCACGAGGTTATCGGCCCCTTCCAGAACAACAACCTGAACACCTGCCCACCCTTCGCCCAGGGCCTCAACCCCTCCGCCGAGCTCGTCGCAAGGCACATTGCCGAGGCTTTATCGGCCCGCCTCCAAACCTCCACCCCCGATAAGCCGAAGAACATCCTTGCCGACTCTGCCACCAAAGCCCCCAAAACGCCCCCGCTGCGCGTCGCCGAGGTACGCGTAACCGAGGCCCCCGGGTGCGCGGCGGTCTATCTTCCACCTGCCCACCCCCTCTGAACCTCTAGCGATGACCCAGGCCCAACCCAACAAACCCGCCCCACTCACCCCGCCGGCGCACAGGCTCCTACCACCGCCGAGCACCGCCGCGCACCTGCCCACCTGGGGCCCCGGCGAGGTTGCCCGCCCCGACATCGGCCCCGAGAGCACACGCTTTAACCGCGACCTCTCCTGGCTGCAGTTCAACGCCCGCGTCCTGCACCAGGCCCTCGATGAACGCACACCCATCCTCGAACGCGTCCGCTTCCTGAGTATCTGCACCAGTAACCTCGACGAGTTTGTGATGAAGCGCGTCGGCTTCTGGCTCGCCGCACGCGAGGCCGGTGCCGACCCTGACAAGGGCGAGGGGATCACTCCCGTAGAGATGCTCCGCACCATCCGCCAGACCTTCGAGCACACCGAAGAGCAGCAGGCCGACTGCTACAACCGCCTCATCCGCCCGGCACTCCGCCGCGAGGGGATCAACCTCTCCAAGTACGCCGAACTCGCACAGGGCGAGCGTGCGCGCTTAGACACCTGGTTTGCCGTCAACGTCTTCCCCGTTGTTACGCCCCTGGTCGTCGACGAAGGGCACCGCTTCCCCTTCATCAGCAACCTCTCGGCCAACCTCGCCGTGCTCGTCAAAGACCCCACCGAGGCGCAGCCCGTCTTCGCCCGCATCAAAGTCCCGCCCACAATGCCCCAGTGGGTGCGCGTGCCCGATGAGCCGGGCACCAAGCCCACACCCCCAGGCCTCGGCCGCTACGTCCCACTCTGGGAAGTCCTCGCGGCCAACCTCGACAACGTCTTCCCCGGCTGCGGGATCGTCGAGGCCATGCCCTTCCGCGTTACCCGCGCCGCCGAGACACCAGAAGACGAACGCGACGACCTCTCCGAAGGAAACCTCCTCGAAGAAGTCGAGCAGCAGCTCAAACGCCGCAAGTTCGCACGCGTCGTCCGACTCGAAGTCCCCCGCGAGGCCTCACCCGGCCTGCTCCGCCAGCTCACCGAGATGCTCGAACTGACCACCGACGACGTCGACCCCCTGCAGGGCCTCGTCGACTTCCGAACACTCAACGAGATCGCCGACCTCCCCCGCCCCGATCTCAAGCACAAGCCCTGGCAGCCCGTCATCCCCGCGCGCCTGCGCGATAAATCACGCAGCATCTTCGACGAGATCAAACACGGCGACATCCTCGTCCACCATCCCTACGAGAGCTTCGAGGCCAGCGCGCAACGCTTCATCGCCGAGGCCGCAAGCGACCCCGCCGTCCTGGCCATCAAACAGACCATCTACCGCACCAACCGCCAAAGCCCCTTCGTCTCCCACCTCATCAAGGCCGCAGAGAGCGGCAAGCAGGTCGCCTGCCTCGTCGAACTCCGCGCACGCTTTGACGAAGGCCGCAACGTCCGCCTCGCACAACTCCTTGAAAAAGCCGGCGTTCACGTCGCCTACGGCGTCGTGGGCCTCAAAACCCACTGCAAGGCCGCCCTCGTTGTCCGCAAAGAATCCGACGGCCTGCGCACCTACGCCCACCTCGGCACCGGCAACTACAACCCCTCCACCGCGGGCATGTACACCGACCTGGGCCTGTTCACCTGCGACCCCAACATCACGCAGGACGTCATCGACCTGTTCAACCTCCTCACTGGCCGCAGCCTCAAAACCGACCACGCACGCCTGCTCGTCGCCCCGCGCACCATGAAGAGCGGCTTCATCAACCTCATCAACCGCGAGGCCCAGATCGCCACCGCCCACGCGCAAGGCCGAGCACCCGCCGGCGGCCGCATCGTCGCCAAGATGAACGCACTCGAAGACCGACAGATCATCGACGCGCTCTACAAAGCCTCCGCTGCCGGCGTCCAGATCGACCTGTTCGTCCGCGGCTTCTGCTGCCTCCGCCCCGGCGTGCCAGGCCTCTCAGACAACATCCGCGTCGCCAGCGTCATCGGACGCTTCCTCGAACACTCACGCCTCTTCTACTTCGGCGCCGGCCAGCCCGACCCCCTCGACGGCGACTGGTACATCGCCAGCGCAGACTGGATGAGCCGAAACCTCGACGGCCGCGTCGAGGCCGCATGCCCCGTCCGCGACCGCGCCTCCCGCGCCACACTCCTGCGCCTCCTGCAGATCATGAGCGAAGACCGCCGAAACGCCTGGCGACTCGAACCCGACGGCCGCTACGTCCCCCTCGTCCCCCGCCCCAGCGCACCGGCCGATTCACCCGAAGCCCTGGGCACCTTCGCCGCGCTCATGAACGAGGCCCGCGCAACCTAAGAGACTCTTCTCAAATGGTGGCACTGGCGTCCCGCCTGTGCGGAACCCCTCCCCCGAGGGCAGGGGCAGGGGTGGGGTTGGCTACTTCGGATGCACAACATTCAGCAGTGATCCGTACCAGAGACTGTAACAAATGGTGGCTCAGGCGTCCCGCCTGAGCGGATCACGCATCAAATGGTGGCTCAGGCGTCCCGCCTGTGCGGACCACGCATCAAATGGTGGCACTGGCGTCCCGCCTGAGCGGAACCCCTCCCCCGAGGAGCCTGTTGCATCAAGCGGCCATCAAAGCCTCCGGTTTTCGTCGCAGGAGGTGGTCGATCATCACGGCGATCAT
>JAJTGZ010000106.1 GCA_021299385.1 Phycisphaeraceae bacterium
GTAGGTGAGTGTGGGGTCGGCTGCGCCGTAGGCGCGGGATTGTGGGTTGGCGGCGACGGAGAGCAAGTAGGGGGTGATGGAGAGTGTGCTGTTGACGTAGTTGACGATGTAGCCTGGTGGTGGGATGAGTGAGCCGAGAGAGGCGACGATGGGGTAGGTGCCGACGTTGACGCCGCTGGTGGTCAGCAGGGGTGTGCCGGAGTAGGAGTCGCCTGGGAGGACGCCGGTGATGACGTAGGTGAGCGTCGGGGTGCCCGCGCCGTAGACGGCGGTCCTTGGGTCTGCGGTAACCTGGAGGACCGGCCCGAAGGAGTAGAGGAACTGGTTGCCGGCGGCGAGGATGCTCGCGGGCGGGTTGCCGGCGTAGGTGTTGCCGTAGAGTCGGCCGCCGGTGAGGCCGCCGATGGTGTCCTGGTCGGGTCGGATGGAGTAGATGAGGAAGCGTCCGCCGCCTGTGAGGTTGAAAGCACCGATGCCGGTGGTGTTGAAGAAGTTCTGGCCCGAGGCGAGGACGACGGCGTTGCCGGGGACGTTGGAGGTGAAGGTGCCGGAGATCGTCAGATCGACGGCGGACTGGAAGGTAACAGGGAGGATGGCGGTGCCCGTGCCGGTGAGGGTCATGGCGCCGGAGCTGGTGATGAAGGTGGCGTTGGCGCCCGAGAGGGGAGGCAGGCCGGTGGCGAGGTTGATGGACCACGGCCCGGCTTGGCGGAGCGTGAGTGCCCCGCCGGTTCCGGCGCTGCCGGTGGTCAGTCGCGCGTAGCTGGTGAATGTAGCGTCGATGTTTGCACCGGCGGGGTTGGTGCCGCTGTTGGTCGAGTCGAGGATGATGTTGCCGGCGGTGCCGCTGTTGATGGAGGTGATCCGCATGGCGGTGCCGGGGGATCGGGTGGTGACGTTTGCGCCCAGGGGTGCGGAGCCGCTGTTGGTCGAATCGAGGATGAGCCCGCCGGTGGTGCCGTTGTTGAGGCGTGCGGTGGTGATGGTCTGTCCGGTGGTGCGGAGTGTGATGGCGGCGCCGGTGGGGTTTGCGCCGGCGTTGGTGGTGTCGATCTGGTTGAGGGTCATGGCGCCGCCGGTGGCGGTCATGGAGACGGTGTTGCCGGTGGTGGTGAGTGTGCCGGCCATGGAGAGTGCGCCGGTGGTGGTGAAGGTGGTGTTCCTGGTGATCGTGGCGCTGCTGGTGAGCGTGAGGGCGCCGGAGGAGGCGTTGAAGGTAAAGGAGTTTGCGGCCAGGGGAGTGAAGGCGGTGGAGAGGTCAAAGGACCACGCGCCGGGCTGGGCGAGGGTCAGTGCGCCGGCGGTGCCGGCGTGTTTGTCGAGTCCAGGATGATGTTGCCGACGGTGCCTGTGGTGAGCAGGGTCGCGTTGATGGTCTGGGCGGGGGTGCGTAGGGTGATGTTGGCGCCGTTGGGCGAGCCGCCAGCGTTGGTGGTGTCGATGGTGCCGGCGGACATGGCGCTGCTGCTGAAGAGTGTCAGGGCCTGGCCTGAGGAGCGGAGCGTGCCCGAGTTCGTCAGGGTGGTGGTGGCCTGGAAGGTGGTGGGCATCGCGGCGGTGCCGGTGCCGGTGAGGGTCATGGCGCCGGCGGTTGTTGAGAATGTGGTGTTCAGGCCCGACAAGGGCGTGAAGGCGGTGGCGAGGTTGATGGACCAGGGGCCTGCCTGGCGGACCGTGAGTGTGCCGGTGGTGCCGGCGTTGGCGGTGCTCAGGCGTGTGTAGTCGGTGAAGGTGGCGTTGATGTTCGCGCCGGCGGGGTTCGCACCGCTGTTGGTTGAGTCGACGATGACGTTGCCGGCGGTGCCGCTGTTGATGGTTCCGGTGGTGATGATGCCGCCTGCGGAGCGGAGCGTTACGTTTGCGCCGGCAGGTGTGCCGCCGGCGTTGGTGGTGTCGAGCTGGCCGATGGTGAGGACACCGCCGGAGGTCATGGCGATGGCGCCCCCGTTGGTGCGGAGGGTGTTGGCGGTATTGACCATCGTGATGCCGCCGGCGCCGGCGGTGAGCGTGAGGCTGCGGCCGGCGGCGAGGGCGAGGATGCCTGTGCCGGAGTTGGCCGTCAGGTCGTTGATGACGATGGAGTTGGTGGCAACGAGGCTGATGTTGGCGGAGATGGAGAGGCGCTGGAGGTAGGGGGCGTGGAAGACGCTGTAGCCGTCGGAGGCCATGGCGCGTGCGGCCTCGGTGCCGCCTGTGCCCGGTGGTGTGAGGGTGATGGCCCAGCGTGAGGCCATGTATTGTTCGAGGAGGTTCTGGTTGTTCAGCGAGAGCGCGGCGTTGTAGGCGACGGTCTCGTAGAGGGTCGGGTTGAGTGGGTCGACGGTGTTGAGGAACGAGCCGCCGCCGATCCAGCGGCTGCCGGTCGTTGCGCTGCCGGCGACGGGCGTGCCGGCGACAGAGTTGAGGAAGCCTGAGTAGTTGACGCCGTTGTAGTTCAGGACGTTGATGGCGTTGGTGCCGCTGCTGGTGGAGGGGTTGACGACGCCGGTGGGTCCGCCGGAGGAGTCCCAGTTGTCGGCGTAGTTGAGCTGCCCGACGCCGAACTGCCGCCCCTGGCTGGGGAAGCTGGCCTGGGAGCCGTGCTGGAAGGCGTGGAAGAGTGTCAGCGCGGTCGTCGCGGGCATGATGTTGCCGGCGGTGGAGAGGTTCTCGGTGTTGCCGTCAAAGACGATGGTGCCGAGGTTGTTCTGGCCGTTGGAGATCCACAGGGGCATATTGGCCTGCGTGGCCTGTGTGGAGTTGTTGCCGACTGCGCTGCGGTCGTTGAGGGCGCTGACAAGCCCGCGGAAGAAGGAGGTGCCGGCCGAGTAGGTCGAGGTGAGCGTCTCGACGGTGGTGATGGTGGTGCCGGCGATGGCGGCGATGGTGTAGGTGTTGGCCCCGAGCGTTGAGGCGGCGGTTACGGCGCCGGCGCCAGTGAGGCGGATGCGTGCGCCGACGGCCAGCGCGGCCGAGACGTCGGCGCTTGTGGTGATGGTGTTGGTGCCGATGGTGCCGCTGGCGGTGGTCGGGACGCTGTCGGTGGAGTAGGTGAGGAAGACGCGTGTGGTATCGCTGGCGTCGAGCCAGAGGCGCAGGTTGGCCGAGACGCTGGCGTCGTTGGGTGCGAAGTTGCTAACGACGATGTCAGTCGGGTCGAGCAGGAGCGTGCCGCGGGCGCCGGTGGTGCTTTGTGGGAGCAGGTCGGCCTCGCCACGGAAGTCGAGCTGCCCGTGGCCTGAGACCTCTGCGAAGCCGCCGTTGCCCGAAGCGAGGCCGCCGCGAGCCTGGATGGTGCCGCCAAAGCTTGTCAGGCCGTCGGACCAGGTGATGAGTTGCCCGCCGTGACCGCGTTCGATGGCGTTGCCGCGGAGGAGGACGTCGGCGGCGACGAAGGTGGACTGTGCGTTGGGCGTGGCAAGGTTGGGGACAAAGAGGCCCGGGACGGGCTGGATGCTCTGCCCGCCGAGGTACTCGCCACCGAGGCGGAGTTGCCCGCCGCCGTCGCGGCCTGAGACGTCGATGAGCGCGCGCTCGACCCAGGTGGTGCCGCCGGTAACGCGGATGGTGCCGCCGGTCATGGTTGCTGCGGTGGTGCCGCTGGTGCCGTAGCCACTTGCATCGAGCACACCAGACACGGCTGCAAAACCCGTGGTCTGCCCCTGGCCGTTGGTTGCGAGCAGCTCGATGCTGCCGCGTGCGCCGTCGGGAGCTGTTTGCGTGGCGATCACGCCGGTGCTGATGACGGTTGGGTTGGTTCCCGTGGCCTGCATTGGTTCCCGTGGCCTGCAGACTGACGCTGCCGCCGTCGGCGATGAGTTGGCCGCTGTTGGCGATATTGGCTTGGCCGAAGGTGCTTCCCCTGGCGCGTAGCAGGACGCGGCCAGCGCGGTGCTCGACGGTCTGCGCACGCACCACGCCGGTGTTGTTGATCGCCAGCGCGTACGCATTGCCGCCTACGGCCTGCAACTCCGCGGCGACCGCGCGGATCGCCCCGGCATTGACGACCGTGCCCGATGATGCGATGATGCTGACGCGCTCGCTGGCACCCTCGGGGTGCAGGACGACCTCACCTGCGCCGGCCAGCGCGACGGTGCCGTTCGGCGCGTCGATGACACCCTCGTTGACAACACGGCGGGCGATCAACGCTACATCCCCGAGCGTTGTGGTGATGATCCCCTGGTTGACGACGGCGTTGTTGCTGCTGCCGCGGAGCGTTGCCGAGCGGCCGTCGATGAAGTCGTCGTCGTTGATGTCCAGCGTCGAGAGGACGACGCCGGCGGTGTTGATGCGGCCGTTTGGCCCGATGAGGATGCCGTTGGGGTTGAGCAGATAGACGCGTCCGTTGCTGGTGATCTGGCCGTTGATCATGCTGGCCTGATCGCCGGTGACGCGGTTGAGGATCGCCGACTGCGCGCTGGGGAGGATGAAGCGGACGGTCTCGCTGCCGCCGACGGAGAAGCTGCGCCAGTTGACGATGGCCCGAGGCGTGGTCTGCTGGATGTTGAGCGTCGAGCCGGCTTGGTCGAAGCTGACCTGCCCGTGCTGGACGCTCGCGCCGTCGGGCGTCGCGGCGGCGATCTGCCCGGCGGCCATGAACAGTCCCATCGCCACGCCGATGTTGGGCTGCACGCCGAAGCCCCCGCCATCGGCAACACACAAGTGGGTGGGCGAACGACCACGCGACTGCAAAGCAGCCGTGCCGGCGGCGCACGCCCGGGTTGTGCTCTTGGACTTTCTCATGCATCCTGTCTAGTACAGACGGCTTCTCCAACGACTCAATG
>JAJTGZ010000070.1 GCA_021299385.1 Phycisphaeraceae bacterium
CACTCGTCGCTACTTCACCCGCAGGACCACCAGCGTGATGTCATCGTTGGCCACGCGGACGCCGGCGAACTGGCGGATGGTCCACATGAGTTTCTCGACGATCTCGCTGGCCGTTGCGTCGGGCTTGTTTTGCATCAGCAGGGCGACGGCCTCGATGACACGGGTGCGTGTGAAGCGGTTGGAGGCGAAGTCTGCGGCATCGGTCAGCCCGTCGGTGTAGACGACCAGCACGTCGCCGGGGGTGAGCTTCTCGCGCCCGACGTGGTACTGCTGTGCCGGGTCGATGGCCAGGGCCATGTCGTAGGTCGTCAGCTCGCGCACCTCGGCACGGCCGTTGCGGAGTGAGAACAGCAGAGCCGGGTCGTGCCCGGCGGCGGTGTAGGTAACCGTTAGCGTCTCGGGGCAGACCAGGCCCGACCACATCGTGATGAACTCGCTCTCGAGCGTGTCGCGCACGGCCGAGGCGTTGACGCGGGCGATCACCTCGTTGAGGGCGTGGCCCGAGGCGGCAAAGGCACGCACGCTGGCGCGCACCGAGCTCATGATCAGCGCGGCGGGGACACCCTTGCCCACCACGTCGCCCACAACCACCGCCAGCTTGCCGCCGGACTCGAAGATGTCGTAGAAGTCGCCGCCCAGGTCGAAACTCGGGACATACTTGGCCGCGATGTCAAAGGGTGCAAAGACCGGGAGCGTGCGCGGGAGCATGCGCCTTTGCACGTCCGCGGCCAGGCGGAGCTGGCGGCGCATCTTCTCGTCCTGGGAGCGCAACTGCCGCAGGCGGGCGTGGGCTAGGGCCATGGCGGCGTGGTCGGCGATCGAGCGGAGGAGGTTCTTTTGGTTGTCCGTCAGTTCCCTGGGCGTGCGCGAGTAGAGGCGGATCAACCCCGAGGCGCGCCCGGCGAAGATCAGGCCCGTGCTGACGAGGCTGACGATCCCCTCGGCCTGGGCGCGCGAGGCGTCGGCGATGCGCGGGTCGGTGATGATGTCCCCCACCGCGACGACCTCGCCACGGAGTGCGGCTTGGCGGAGCTGCCCGTCGATAGAGAGGGGTGAGCTCTCGGCCAGCCACTGCTGTGAGAGCCCGCGAGTAGCCTTGTGGCGCAGCACCGGTTCGCTGCCGGGCGTCTGCGGGTCGTCCAGGACGCTGATGCTCCCGGCGTCCATCTTGAGTACATCCAGGGCCAGGTCGAGAGCGGCGAGCAGGAGTTTGTCGGGGTCGTCGGCCTTGACGAGCAGGGAGGAGAGTCGGAAGAGCGCGTCGAGTGAATCGACGCGTTGGCGCATGAGCAGTGCGCCCTCGATGTATTCGACGGCGGTGGATGCCAGGATGGTTACAGCGCGCTCGAGGGCCCGGCGGGCGGTGGGGTCGGCGGCGCCCCAGTCGGCGGGCATGGCCAGGGTGCCCACGTCGCCGATGCTGGTGCGGACGGGTGCGATGAAGAGTGTTTCGTCATCGGCATACTGGCGGTTGACCAGCGCGTAGGCGCGGGCCCGGCCTGGGGTCTCGGCGACGCTGCGCCAGCGGGCCTGCCCGTCGCCTGGGACGATGACTTGGCCATCGGCATCGCGGAGCCAGACGGGCACGCCGCTCATGCGTGTGAGTTCATCGCACATGCGCGCGAGGGAGCCGTCGGTGAGGAAGTCGCGCACGGAAAGCCCGACCTCGCCCTGGGTGGTCTGGGCGGGGTTGATGGGGGGAGTCTGCATGGCCGCCGGGAGCCCGGCACGGGGTTCGATCATCGCGTCAGGCTCGTGCGTCTGGAGGTCCATAACCTATCAAAATACAAACAAAAAACCAAAAGCAGCGACTCGTGGGGGGTCTTCTTGCCCATTCTTCCATCAGTTCGTGCCATTCGCCTCTTTGGATTACGAACATAGTGCGAATATGGGAGATTCATCATAGGCAGAAGTGCTGAGGTGGAGGGGGGGGGGTGAGGGGGGATTGTTGGGCCTTTGCCGACGCTTGGTGGGCGAGGGCGATACCCTTTGGCGATGATGGCGTTGCCTGATTTACCGACTGCGGGGGGTTCGAGCGTTGAGGTGCTTGATCCTGGGGGTGTGTTGTCTGCGGCCGATGTTGGGTGGTTGGTGGGTCGGACAGCGGAGGCGTTGGGCGTGCTGGGGGCGGGGGGGAGTGTTTCGGTGAAGGTGGTTGGGGATGTGGAGATGGCCGGGGCACACGGGCGGTGGTTGGGGGTGGCCGAGACGACCGACGTGCTGACGTTTGACTTGGGGAGCGACCCGGCTGGGCGGGGGGTGCATGCTGATATGTTGGTCTGCTTTGAGCAGGCCAAGCGGGAGGGTGCCCAGCGTGGGCATGAGGCTCGGCAGGAACTGTTGCTCTACATCATCCACGGCATATTGCACTGCCTTGGGCACGACGACCAGGACGAGGCGGGGTATGTGAGGATGCATGCGGAGGAGGACCGGGTGCTGCGGGCGATGGGGGTGGGGATGACCTTTGCCCGCCCATCGGGCGGGGGTGGAGCATGATGGCCGTGGCACCTTGGCTGGTGTGGATTGGTGTTGGCCTGACGATTTTGTCGGCGTTAGTGAGCACGTTGTTGTTGGCGTTGACGATCGTGCCGAGGGCGGCGGTGGAGGAACTGGCCGAGAAGGTGGGGAAGGCTGCGTTGGTTCGTCGTGCGTCGGTGGTGATGACCGACTGGGTGGGGCATGCGCGGGCGTTGTGGTTGGTGCGGATCGTTATTGACCTGGGTGCGGCGTGGTGCGCGGTTGTGTATGTGGCGTATGTGCGGTCGGGTGCGTTGGTGCCGACGTGGGTCGATGCGTTGATCGGGCTGACGGCGACGGGGGTGTTGCTGTGGGTGGCGACGGGTGTGGTGCCGCTCGCGGTGGCGCAGCACGCCGGGGCGCGGGTGCTGGTGGGTCGGGCTGGGTTTATCCGTGGGGTGTTTCTGCTGAGCCGGCCCGTGGCGGTGGTGGGGCGGTTTGCCGATGAGGTGGTGCGCCGGCTGGTGGGTGTGGAGCGCAAGGGTGCCGAGGAGCAGGTGGAGCAGGAGTTGATGACGGTGGTGGAGGAGGCGGAGGCGTCGGGCGCGTTGGACGGGCAGGAGGCGGAGATGCTCGCGAGCGTGATGCGGTTTGGGGGGTTGAATGTCGCGCAGATCATGACGCCCAGGACGGACGTGGAGGCGATCGAGCTGACGAGTGATTTGGGTGCGGTGATCCGTGCGGTTCGGCAGGTGAAGCACTCGCGGATACCGGTCTATGAGGGGAGCCTGGATTCGGTTGTTGGGATTTTCTACGTCAAGGACCTGATGATGTGGCTGGGTGGTGAGGGGAAGGTCAAGGGTGCGCCGTTTAACCTGCGCGACCTGTTGCGGCCGGCGATCTTTGTGCCCGAGACCAAGACGATCCGCGACCTGCTGCGGGAGTTGATGGAGAAGAAGGTGCACATCGCGCTGGTGGCCGATGAGTATGGGGGGACGGCGGGGCTGGTTACGATCGAGGACATCGTCGAGGAAATCTTCGGGGATATCAAGGATGAGTATGAGGCGCCGACGCCCGAGGCGCCCGACGCGGTGGTGAAACTCGATGAGCGGACGGCGGAACTGGACGCGGCGGCGCGGATCGATGACGTCAATGAACTCATCGAGCCGCTGGGTGTGCAGTTGCCGGCCAGTGAGGATTATGACACGGTGGGGGGGTTTGTGATGACGACGCTGGGGCGGATTCCGTCGGCGGGGGAGCACTTCACGCACCGGGGGATGCACCTGACGATCATGGAGGCCAAGCCGACGCGGGTGGTGAAGGTGAAGCTGCGTGTGCGGGACGAGGCGGCGATCGAGGCCGAGGGCGAGCCTGCGCGGGAGCGCCGGTGAAGCAGGGAAACTACTTGGCGAGCAGGGCTTGATCGACCTGGACAACAACGCGACGACGCGGCCGGCGCCGGAGGTTGTCGCGGCGATGGCGCGGTGCATGCAGGAGGCGTGGCAGAACCCTTCGAGCGTGCACAGGGGTGGGCAGGAGGCGCGTCGGCTTGTTGAGTTGGCGCGCGTGAGCGTTGCGGGGTTGATCGGGGCCAAGCCAAGGGAGGTTACGTTTACGAGTGGGGGGACAGAGTCGATCGACCTGGCGATCCGCGGGACGGTGGGGCGGCTGGCGCTCGGCGGAGGGGGTGTGCCGGTGTTGGTAACGACGGGTGTTGAGCACAGCGCGGTGGGTGGGTTGGTTGAGGAGTTGGTCAAGCAAGGCGCGTGCACGCGTCGGCTGCTGGCGGTGGATGGGGATGGGCGGGTTCGGATGGAGGGGGCGCGGCAGATGATCAGCGGCGCGGCGATTGTCAGCGTGCAGTGGGCGAACAACGAGACGGGTGTGATCCAGCCGATCGGGGAGATCGCGGCGTTGTGCAGGGAGGCGGGCGCGACGCTGCACTGCGATGGGACGCAGTGGGTGGGGAAGATGCCGACGGATGTGGCCCAGGCAGGGGTGGATTTGTTGACGTTTTCGCCGCACAAGTTTCATGGGCCCAAGGGTGTTGGTGTGCTGTGGCAGCGTGCGGGTGTGCAGTTGCGGCCGGTGTTGATGGGGACGCAGGAGCAGGGCCGGCGTGGTGGTACGGAGAACGTGCCGGGGATTGTGGGTGCGGGTGTGGCGGCGGGGCTGGCGCGGGAGTTTTTGGCCGAGTTTGGGTTGCGTGTGCGGCTGGGGGAGATGCGTGATGCCTTTGAGCGGCGGGTGGTGGAGCTGACGGGGGGGGTAACGCCTGGGGTGCGGGTGAACTCGGCGGGTTCGGCGAGGTTGTGGAACACGAGCAACATTGCGTTTGCGGGGCTGGAGGCGGAGGCTTTGCTGTTGGCGCTGAGCGAGCGTGGGGTGCTGGCCTCGGCGGGTGCGGCGTGCAGCTCGGGTTCGCTGGAGCCAAGCCCGGTGCTGCTGGCGATGGGGATCGAGCCGAGGGTGGCGCACGGGAGTATCCGGTTTTCGATCAGCCGGGATACGACGTGGGAGGAGTTAGAGCGTGCGGCGGGGATAATCGCGGGGTGTGTGGGGAGGTTGGCGGGGGTGATGCCGGGGGGCGGGGATGGGCAATGGGGAATGGGCAATGGGCCATAGGCGCGGTTGGTGTGTGCGGTGGCGTATTGATGAGGGTGAGCGTTGAATGTCGTGCGTACGAAGTGACCAACCCCACCCCTGCCCCTCCCCTCGGGGAAGGGGTTCTGCAGAGGAAACATTGGTGATCGGTATTCACCAACCGCGCCGATTGCCCATTGCCGATTGCCTATTGCCCCTGCCCAGCATTCTCGATCGTTGCCGCTATGGCCCTCGCTTCGGCTACGAGTTTTCCTGCTTCGTTGATGACAGATGCTCGGCGGGTTTCGTCGGTGAGCAAGGGAGCGTTTACCAGCACGTTGCAGAGGCTTGCGCGGGCGGCGGCCTCGGCGAGGACGGCGGCGATTTTCAGGTCGCTGGCGAGGTGCTTGTTGGTGATGTTTGCGAGGTTGGCGCAGAGGGTTGCGAGTGTGACGCTGAGGTGGAGCGTGCGCATCGGGACGTTGAGGGCATGCTCGATGGCGGCGGGGAGGTCGCTGGCGCGTTGGGGGTTGTCGGGGGGGAGGCGTTGGAGGGTGTTGAGGTTGGCGTAGGCGTGGGCGTCTTCGTCGCCGAGGGTTAGGAAGTGGGTGGTGGTGGTGGTGAGTTGTTGCTGGGCTTGTTGGAGGGGGTGTTGGTGGGCTGAGAGGTCTTTGCGGTTGAGGGAGTATGAGACGACCATGTTTGCGAGAGCAGCGGCGAGCGCGCCGGTGGTGGCGGCGATTGCGCCGCCGCCTGGGGTTGGGGATTTGCTGGCCGTGGCTTGGAGGAGGGCGTTGAGGGGCATTTCGCTGAGGGTCGTGGTCATGGAGGGCTCGGGGGGTTGCTTGGGGGTGTTGGATGATTGGCGTGCCGGGGGAGCGTGGCCCATACCATGCGGGGATGTCTACCTTTTATGTAACGACGCCGATCTACTACGTCAACGACCGCCCGCACATTGGGCACTGTTATACCACGTGCGTGGCGGATGTGGCGGCGCGTTTTGCGCGCTTGATGGGGCTTGAGACGTACTTTTTGACGGGGACCGACGAGCACGCCGACAAGGTGATTGCCAAGGCGGTTGAGAACCGGCTGACCGAGCAGCAGTGGGTGGACCAGTGCGCGGGTGAGTTTGTACGGGCGTTTGCGCTGCTGGGGTTTTCGCAGGACGTGTTTTATCGCACCAGTGATCCGCAGCACAAGGCGTTGGCGCAGCGGTACATTAAGAAACTTTTGGATCAGGGGGATGTGTACTTGGGGGATTACGTCGGTTGGTATGACCCGTCGCAGGATGAGTATTTGACTGAGACGCTTGCCAAGGAGCACCATTACGTCAGCCCGGTTACGGGCAAGTCGTTGGAGAAGCGGACGGAGAAGAACTATTTTTTTCGCTTGAGCAAGTATCAGGACGCCTTAGCGGCGCACATTGCTGGGCACGAGGAGTTTATTTTGCCGTTGGCGAGGCGGAACGAGGTGCTCGGGCGGCTGAAGGATGGTTTGCAGGACGTGCCGGTGAGCCGGGCGCTGAAGGCAGGGGAGAGCACGTGGGGTGTGTTGATGCCTGGGGACCCGAGCCACCGGGTGTATGTGTGGATTGAGGCGTTGTGCAACTATCTGACGGCGGTTGACACGGCGGGGAAGCGGCACTTGTGGCCTGCTGCGGTGCACCTGATGGCCAAGGACATTTTGTGGTTCCACGCGGTGATCTGGCCGGCGATGCTGATGGCGTTGGGTCAGGGGCAGCCCAAGACGGTGTATGCGCACGCGTATTGGGTGCGTGAGGGTCGGAAGATGAGCAAGTCTTTGGGGAACTTTGTTGATATCGACGTGATTCAGCAGTATGTGGGCGCGTTCGGTGCTGATGCGTTGCGGTATTACTTGATCACGCAGGGTCCGCAGGGGGTGAGCGATGCGGACTTTTCGCACGGGCGGTTTATAGAGACGTACAACGCCGAGCTTGCCAATGGGATTGGGAATGCGACGAGCCGGGTTGGGAACATGATCGACAAGTACTTTGGTGGTCGCGTGCCCGAGCATGGGGGCGTGGGTGTGCTGGCGGGTCTGGAGCAGTTTGACTGGCCGGTGTTGACGGCGACGGCGGTGCGGAGCGCGATCGCCAAGTTTGGCGAGATGGACTTGGCGGGCGCGACGAACGAGGGGATCGCGCTGGTGCGGAAGGTGGATGCGTACATCAACGCGACGGAGCCGTTTAAGATTGCGAAGAAGTTGGAAGCGGAGCCGGGGTTGAAGGATCGGCTCGGGGCGATTTTGTACCACTGTGCCGAGGCTCTGCGTGTGGCGACGTTGCTGTTGACGCCGGCGATGCCGGTGAAGATGGGGCAGTTGCAGCGGACGTGGAACTGCGTGCCGGCGGGGGGTGTTACGCTGTCGCAGCTTGCGGACTGGCACGGCCCGCACGCTTTGGTGCCCGGGCAGGGTCTGACCAAGGGTGAGGTGCTGTTCATGCGGGCGGACCCGGGGGCGGCGTGGCCGCCTGTGGCGGGGTGAGTGTGCGGGGATTTTTGGGCGTTTTGCCGGGGTTTTTGAGTCGGGTTTGGCGGCGGGGTTTGCGGATGCTACCGTCGGTCTTCCACTTTTTTGGAGGAACGGCGTATGGCACTGACGATCGACCCGGGGACACAGGTTTTGCTTGCTCGTGATACCAACCAGGCGTTGGGGTTGGGGCGTTTTGCGGTGGATTTCATGGGTGAGCAGGGTGGGAGGTTGCCGGCCAAGCCTGAGGGCGGCGGGCCGGGGGCGGCGGTGGTGGAGCGTACGAACTTGTTCTTTGTGGATTCGGTGCTGTGCGGGTTATCCGCGTTGGCGTTGGGGACCAATGCGCCGACGATTTTGCGTGAGGAAGCGCTTGGGTATGCGTGCGCGCCCGGGGGTGTGGGAGATATGCGGCTGGGTGGGGTGCCGGTGTTTGGTAGCAGGCAGCCGGTGTTTGTTGAGAAGGCGGTGGCGGCCAACTGCAGCGCGGTGCGGGAATGGGATAGTAATGGGACGAACTTTGGGTATAACCCGGCGTACGGGCACACAGCCGGGGAGTTTGGGCATAATGACTTTTATCCGGTGGCGGTCGCGGCGGCGCAGCAGGTGGGGCGTGATGGGGCGTTTGCGGTGCGCGGGATGATTTTGCTCGATGAGATTCGCGGGCGTCTGGCGGAGGTTTTTAGCCTCAAGACGTACAAGATCGACCACGTGCTGCACGGGGCGATTGCCAGCGCGGCGACGTATGGGGCGATGGTCGGGGCGACGGCCGAGCAGATTGAGCACGCGATCGGGATGGTTGTGGCGCACCACGTGCCGTTTAGGGCGATCCGGTATGGGAAGCAGTTGTCTGACAGCAAGGGTGCGTCGGCGGCGATCAGCACGGAGGCGGCGATCGTGTGCACGCGGCGTGCGATGCGTGGGTTTGTGGGGCCCAAGGATATTTTCCGTAATGCCGAGGGTGTGTTTTGTTTGTTTGAGAAGCCTGCGAACAAGGGTGAAAGCCCGTTTGACCTTGTGCTGAGCCGGGCGGGCAGCGCGTTCGCGGTGATGGGGATGCACTTTAAGCTTGGGCTGTATGAGCACCAGAGCGCGGGGGCGATCCAGGCACTGCTGAATATTTTGGCGCGCAGCCCGGGGCTGCTGGACAAGGGTGGGCGGGGGATCAGGAAGATCAAGGTGGTGGCGTATGAGCCGGCGTATCACATTATCGGGGACCCGGCCAAGCGCGACCCGCGCACGCGGCAGAGTGCGGACCACAGCATGGTGTATATCTTGGCGACGCTGCTGCGCAAGGCGATTGAGCACAAGACGGCCGACTGGGCGGCGTTGATGCTTGCGCCCCAGGACTACAGCGAGCAGGCGATCTTCAACAGCACGACGAGGCAGTTGATCGACCGGATCGAGTTCACGCACGGCGGGGCGGAGTATGACGCGAAGTATCCGGAGGGGATCCCGACGAGCGTGGTGATCACCGATGAGTTGGGGAACCAGCACGATTCGGGGCTTGTGATGTTCCCGGCAGGGCATGCGCGGAACACGACGGCGGACTTGAAGAAACTGCTGGCGCACAAGTTCAACTTGCTGGCGGCGCTCGCGTCTGATGAGCCCAAGGGTGTGATCGCGCGGTTTGGGGATTTGCACAACAAGAGTGCCGAGCAGGTGGGGGGGTTGTACGACTTTGAGATCGCCCGGCGTGGGAAGATTGATTGAGCGGGTGGGGGCGGGCTATTGGGTATGCGCGCTGCTAGGATGAGTTAGCCGGGCTGTTGTGCCTGGGGAAGAGGAGTTTCTGATGGCGACTGCTATGGTTTCACCGGCTGCGGGGCTCAATGGGCACGGTGCGTTGTCGATCGACGTGCGTGCGGTTTTGGGCAAGACGGCCGACGGGCTGTTGGGGCACGCCGCGAGGGTTGGCCGGGAGCATTTGCATGTGCCTGGGCCTGACTTTGTGGAGCGTGTGTTTTCACAGAGCGACCGCCCGGTGCCCGTGCTGCGGAACTTTCAGACGATCTTGAACACGGGCCGGCTGGCGGGGACGGGGTATGTGTCGATCCTGCCGGTGGACCAGGGGATTGAGCACTCGGCGGGCGCGAGCTTTGCGCCGAACCCGGCGTACTTTGACCCGGAGAACATAGTGAAGTTGGCGATCGATGGGGGTTGCAACGCGGTGGCGAGCACGATCGGGGTGCTGGGCTCGGTGGCGCGGAAGTATGCGCACAAGATACCGTTTTTGGTCAAGTTCAACCACAACGAGATGCTGACAAGCCCGAATATTTTCAGGCAGAGTTATTTCGGGAGCATCAAGCAGTGTTACGAGATGGGCGCGTTGGCGGTGGGGGCGACGGTCTATTTCGGCAGCGAGACCTCGCGTGAGGAGATTCGCTATGTCAGCGACATGTTCGAGCAGGCGCACTCGTATGGCATGGTTACGGTGCTGTGGTGCTACACGCGGTCGAACTCGTTTAAGGTCAAGGGTGCCGACGGCAAGAGCACGGATTACCACTCTAGTGCGGACCTGACGGGGCAGGCGAACCACCTTGGCGCGACGATCAAGGCGGACATCATCAAGCAGAAGTTGCCGACGAACAACGGTGGTTACGCGGCGTTGAACTCGGGTGGATCGTCGTACGGCAAGTGGGACAAGCGTGTGTACACGGAGTTGTGCGGCAGCGACGAGGCGGGGCACGGCGGGCATCCGATTGATCTGTGCCGGTACCAGGTGCTCAACAACTACATGGGGCGTGTGCCGTTGATTAATTCGGGTGGTGAGAGCAAGGGCGCGGGGGACCTTGAGGAGGCCGTGGCTACGGCGGTGGTGAACAAGCGTGCGGGTGGGATGGGTTTGATCTCGGGTCGGAAGGCGTTCCAGAAGCCGATGGTTGAGGGGGTGAAGTTGCTGCACGCGGTGCAGGATGTGTATTTGGATAAGGGTGTGACGATTGCGTGAGCGGGGCGGAGCGGGGGGTGTGCCCGTGCCGAGGAGGTGCGTATGTCCCAGCCGACCGACCTCACCCGCATCGAAGTGATCGACGAGTGTATTGCCGAGATTTTGCGGAGCAAAACCCCCGGCGAGCGTCTGGCGATGGGCTTCCGCGCCGCCGCCTTCGCCAGGATGATCGTCGAATCTGGCGTCCGGCACACGAACCCGGCGTGGGACACAGCACGTGTGAACCAAGAAGTCTTCCGGCGGATGCAACTTGGATCAGCGGGCTGGCCCGTCGGGCACAACTCCGGCCAGCAGATCTATCTTTGTGAGGGACTCGCATCAAGCCAAGCACACTCGCGGTGTTGATCTTCCGCCTGGTCGGTCAAGAGCATCGGCCAGGGGCGTCAAGCTTCCCCCGCATACCCTCTCAACTGGCATGAGTACACCCACCCCCGAGGGCGACCGACCACCACTGCCGGATGTGGTACAAAGCCAACAGCCCGAGCCGCCCGCGCTGACACTGGTGGGGTTGGTCCGTAAACTCGGACCGGTGGGAATCTTGGCCGTGGTATGGACGGCTGGGCCGCCGTTGTGCTCGATAC
>JAJTGZ010000012.1 GCA_021299385.1 Phycisphaeraceae bacterium
CCACGATTGGGCAGGCCAAACCCTGCCCGGAACACACTTTTGCTCTCCCCAGAGAGAGCATCGTCCAGCGGGCCTTGGTGCGGAGAGTTTTTGCGGCCCGTGCCCGCTGTTTTGCCTAATCTTGGCCATGCCCTTCACACTCAAGCCTGCCGAGCCGTTTGATGTTGATGTCGAGTCAACGGAGTACCTCAAGAAGCACATCGACACCGGCGAGCGGTGGGTGCTGAACTTTGGGCCTCAGCACCCGGCGACGCACACGACGCTTCGGCTGGTGCTGGAACTGGACGGCGAGCGTGTGGCGCGCTGCACGCCGCATATTGGGTACTTGCACTCGGGGTTTGAGAAACTTGGCGAGCACCTGGACTACAACCAGTATGTAACGATCGTTAGCCGGATGGACTATTCGGCACCGATCGTCAACGACATCGCCTGGCACGGGGCGGTGGAGAAGCTCTTTGATATCGAGATCACGCCTCGGTGCAAGGTGCTGCGGACGATCATGCTGGAGATGGGGCGCATCCAGAGCCACCTGCTGTGCGTGGCCGCGGCGGGGCTGGACCTTGGGGCGTTCACGGCGTTCCTCTATGGGTTCAACTCGCGCGAGCGGATTTATGACATCATCGACTACATCAGCGGGCAGAGGTTCCACCCGGACTGGACGCGCGTCGGCGGGTTGATGCAGGACCTGCCCGACACCGGCGTGTTTGTGCGGATGGTCAAGGCGTGGCTCAAGGACGACCTGGCCGGGGCGATCGACGACATGGAGGGCCTGCTCAACCGCAACCGCATCTTCATGGACCGGACGATGGGCATCGGCGTATTGACCAAGCAGGAGGCGATCGCGCACTCGTGCACGGGGCCGTTTGCGCGGGCGTCGGGGGTGGTGCGCGATGTGCGGAAGGATGCGCCGTTCTTGTGCTTTGCGGACAACTGGGACGGGCAGGGTGCCAAGGGCGTGCGGTTTATGGTGCCGGTGATGAACGAGGGGGACGTGTATTCGCGGTACCGCGTGCGTGTCGAGGAGATCAAGCAGTCGGCCAAGATCATCGAGCAGTTGATCGATGCGATCCCCGGCGGGCCGATCGATACGTTTGCGGACGCGAAGATGGTCAAGCCGCCCAAGAGCCAGGTGTATGGGTCGATCGAGGGTTTGATCCAGCACTTTGAGCTGATCATGAGCAACCGGGGGTGGAAGGCGCCGATCGCCGAGTGCTATTCGAGTATTGAAAGCCCGAACGGTGAGTTGGGGTACTTCATCGTGGCCGACGGGTCGCCGAGGCCGTTCCGGGTGAAGGTGCGGCCGCCGATCTTTGTAAACTATTCGACGATGGCGAAGATGACCGAGGGGCACCTGCTCAGCGACGTGGTGGGGATCATCGGGAGCGTAAACGTGATCGCGGCGGAGCTGGACCGGTAGGGGTAAGAGCTTTACTCCAGAGGCCCAGAGGACCCAGAGTAGGAATTACTCAGAGGACTGAGGAACAGAGGTTTTCAGAGTGGTTTTGGGGGGTTGGGTTTGGGGGAGACTTTGCTATGGCTTTGGCGGCCTTGGCCATGAACCATGGTAGTTACTCCGCGTCCCTCCGCTATCCTCCGCCCCCTCCGCGAACCTCTTGAATCAGGCGGTTAGCGGGGATCAACCCCACCCCTGCCCCTCCCCTCGGGGGAGGGGTTATCAAATAATACTTAGAACTCTAGCCGGCCGGTGAGCAGTAACTCGGCGGGGGAGGTGCTAGCCATGACCTGTGCGGCGGCCGATTGTGTATTATTATAATTCTGTTTCTGCTCATCCTCGTCCCCGCACGCGACGGCGGCCAGGCCCAGGAGGGTTGCGCCCGGGGCGAGGCGGAGTTGCGATCGGCGGGCCTGGCCGAGGAGGAAGCGTTCGCCGCCGGAGGTCGCGGCAGCGAGGGCCTGTGCCGGGTCGAGGTGGTCGCGCCGGCAGAGCAGGCGGGCTTCGTCCAGGACGCTCAGGCCACGCTCGGCCAGGTCGTCGGGGGGGATGTTGATGGCCGAGTCTGTGCCCAGGGCGAGGGTGGGCAGGAGCTGGCCGTAGCGGTGCCGGCCGAGGGTTTGGGGTGCGTGGAAGTAGGCGGAGGCTCGGGGGCAGTAGGCGATCGGTGCGCTGGATTGGCGGACAAGCTCGGCGTCTTGGGCGGACATTGCGTTCAGGTGGACGAGGCCGAGTTGCGGGCAGAGCAGGCCCGCGGCGTGGAGGTGCTGCACGGGCGAGCGCCCGTGCCCGAAGGAGATGGAGGTGAGCTCGTCCCAGACGCCAACGCTCTGGAGGAGGTCGCGGAGGTTGCCGCGGGCGTGGGTGATGAGTTCTGATTCGTCGAGAGACTCGGCCAGGTGTGTGCAGATCGGCATGGGCGCGGGGCAGGTGCGTGCGTGGGCGAGGATGCCGGCATACGCGGCTAGAGCGACGCTGTAGGGCGCGTGGGGTTGCGCGCCGACGATGACCCGGCCCAGGGGTGCTGTGCCGGCGCAGGCGTGCTGCAACTGGCCGATGACGTCGCGGGTGTGGGCCAGGGCATCGGGCCAGCGGGTGCCCTGGGCGAAGAACTCGACGTAACTGACGGCGTGCAGGCCGGTCTGGGCGCAGGCGTCGCGCAGGGCGATCGTCGCGGCAGAGGAGGCTCGCCCGCCGACGGCCCCGGCGATATCGCCGATGAGCACCGTGCCACCCCGGCGGGCGAGGTCAACGCCCGCGCGCACGCTCTGGGCGATCCTCTCGGCGTCGTTCTCGCGGCCGGTGCGGACCATGTCGATCCATCCTGAGAAACCCCCGGCGGGGTCGAAGGGGCGTGGGCCCAGGTGGGTCAGGTCCAGGTGGGTGTGGGCGTTGACGAGGCCTGGGATCAGCACGCACCCCGCACGGTCGATCACCCGATCGGCCCGGCCCACCCGGCGGGCCTCGGCAACAGGCCCGACGGCGCGGATGGTCAGCCCCCCACTGTTGTCGTGTTCGAGGAGGATGCCCACGCCCCCTTGGAGGTCGAGGCCGAAGCCATCGGCAAGGGCATCGGCTTCGATGCGTGTGGTGCCGGGGGTCGGGTGGGCGTCAGGCAGCATCTGCGCGGGTTCCGTCAAATCGGGGGTAATGGGGCAGGAGGGCGGGGGGTCGTTGGGCCGATAGAAGCCTGTTGGACGGGGCGACGGGCGGTGGGAACGTATCTATCGTTGCCACCGGACGCCCCCGGCGTATCTTGGTCCTTCTTTCACCTTGCCGAACACGGACACCCTTGCCATGAAGAACGTCAAAGCCTTGCGAATCGTCCCGATCCTGCTTCTTGCCGGCGCCGCCTTGGGGCTCGGTGGGTGCCAGGTGAACCGGAGCACCTACGACGAGCTGCTCAATGGGTACAACGCGCTGAAAGTCCGCAACGTCGAGTTGACCGACGAGAACAGCGGGCTGCGGGCATCGCTGGACGACCTGCGCCGGAGCGTTTCGACAGGTTCGGACGCGGCGGGTGATGCGATCGCGCTCAACAGCAAGTTGCGGATCGAGAACGAGTCTCTGCAGCGCAAACTGGCGGAGTTGGACGCGCAGCTGCAGAACCTCTCGATGCAGCCCCTTACGGTCGCGCTGGACTCGCAGACAGACTCGGCACTGTCGCAGTTGGCCAGCGCGTACCCCGGGCTGCTGACGTACGACCAGGCGCGCGGGATGCTGCGGTTTACCAGCGATGTTACGTTTGCCTCGGGCAGCTACGAGCTGAGCGAGGCGGGGCGGAACGCGGTGCGCGAGTTTGGCAGGCTGCTGCAGACGACGCCGAACGCGGCTCAATACGAGATCATCGTCGTCGGGCACACCGACACGCAGCCGGTGACGATGCGCGAGAGCCGTCGGTTCCGCGACAACGCCGAGTTGAGCGCGTTCCGGGCGTTGTCGGTGCGGAACGATCTGGTGGCGTCGGGCGTAGAGCCGTTCCGGGTCGAGTTTGCAGGCTTTGGCGAGACGCGCCCGATGGTGCCCAACGCCGCCAACGGGAACACCCCGGCCAACCGGCGCGTAGAGGCCTTCCTGCGGAAGAACAGTTACACCGGGCTGACGGCCGACCCGGTCAAGAGCAGGTCGGCTGCCCCGGCGGCGCCCCGGTCAAACAGGAGTTCGACGCCCGGCACGACGCCCAGCCCCGCGCCCGCGCCCGCGAACAACGATATTGAGGTCTTCAAGTAAACCGCTGGGGTCATGCGGATAGTCTTACCGAGGGGCACGCCAGGGCGTGCCCCTTTTTTCATGCCCGGCTGGGCTGCACCTACGCCCACTATGCTCGCGTGCATGGAGGCCTACCCGACACCAGCCTGGCTTGACGACGGAGATGATGCGCCCGAAGGGCCAGCGCCCAAGACGCCTGGGGTGGGGGTAGGGCGCACGTCGACGGGTGCGGCGGGGAAGATCGAAAAACTGTTGGCGGGCTTGACGCCCAGCCAGCGCGAGGCCGTGGAGCACATCGGCGGGCCGCTGCTGGTGCTGGCGGGGCCTGGGTCGGGCAAGACGCGTGTGATCACGCGTCGGATCGCGCACCTGATCGCGCGGGGCGTGCCCCCTTGGCAGATACTTGCCGTTACGTTCACCAACAAGGCGGCCGGGGAGATGCGTGAGCGTGTCGGGCACCTGCTGGCCGGGGGTGGCGTGGGGAACGGGCCGACGATCTGCACCTTCCACTCGCTGTGCATCCGGCTGCTTAGGCGGTATGTCGAGGCGTCGGGCCTGGCCGAGCAGGGGGTGCTTCGACCTGGGTTTACGGTGCTTGATAGCGACGACCAGTCCAAGTTGATCAAGTCGATCCTGGCGGAGTTGCAGTTGTCGTCGTCGAACTTCCCGCCCAGGAGCGTGCAAGAGGCGATCGGCAGCGCCAAGAACGAACTGCTCGACGCGGCTGAGTTTGCAGCCGGGGCGAGCGACTTTGTCAGCAAGCAACAGGCGCGGGTCTACTTGGCGTATCAGGCCGAGTGCCGGCGTGCGAACACCGTTGACTTTGACGATCTGCTCATGCTCACCGCACGGATGCTCGGCCAGAGCGAGCACGTGCGGCAGGAGTGTCAACGGCGGTACCAGTGCATCCTCATCGATGAGTATCAGGACACCAACCGCGCGCAGTTGGTCATCGCGACGCTGCTGGCCGGTGGGGGCCAGGGTGCAGGTGGGCTTGCAGGTAGTAGAACGGGGCCGGATATCTGCGTCGTGGGCGACCCGGACCAGTCGATCTATGCCTGGCGCGGGGCGGATATCACCAATATCTTGGGCTTTGAGGGGCACTACCCGGGGGCGAAGGTGATCGCGCTGGGTGAGAACTTCCGCTCGCGTGCGCCGATCATCGCGGTGGCCGATCGGCTGATCAGGCGGAACTCGCAGCGCAAGCACAAGCCGCTGCTGAGCACGCGCGCGGGTGGCGAGCAGGTGCAGGTGGTGCTCTGCCGGGATGAGCACCACGAGGCGCGGGTGGTGGTTGACTGGCTCGGCGCACGCGTGCGCGAGGCGCAGGAGGGGGGGCGGGATGTTTCGTGGAAGGACTGCGCCGTCTTCTATCGCACCAACGCGCTCTCGCGTGTGATCGAGGACGCGATGCGTTCGTCGGCGATCCCGTATGTGATGGTGCGGGGCACGGCGTTCTTCCAGCGGGAGGAGGTGCGCAACGCCGTGGCATATCTGAAGGCCGTGGCCAACCCGCAGGACCGCGTGAGCCTGGAGCGGATCATCAACACGCCGGCGCGGGGGATCAGCGACAAGACGTGGGACGCGGTTGCGACGGACGCGGCGATCTCGGGGCGTTCGATCGCCGAGACTCTGGATGCGATCGAGGAAGTGCCGGGTGTGTCGCCGCGGGCGGCCGGGGCGGTGCGGAAGTTTTTGGTGCTGCTGGATGGATGGCGGAATCCGGGTGGGCAGGGTGCGGCAGGGGGCCTGATCGATGCACCCGAGCCGGGGCTTGCGCAGTTGGTGGACATGGTTCTGCGGGAGAGCGGCCTGCAGGGGCACTACGCCAAGGAGGAGGAGCGTGCGGAGAACTTGGCCGAGTTGGTCTCATCGGCGGCTGAGTATGAGCAGAAGTTGCTCGCCGGTGAGTACACGCTGACGGACGGGGAGCCGCCGGTGCAGACGGCTGAGGGCGCCAAGGTGCCGAGGATTTCGATGCTGGATCGCCTGGCGGGGTATCTTGAGCGCGTCGCGCTGGTGGCTGATACCGACGCGATCAACCCGCGGACGGGTGCGGTTACGCTGATGACCTTGCACGCGGCCAAGGGGCTGGAATACCCGATCGTGGCGATGATCGGGCTGGAGGAGGGTTGCCTGCCACACGTGCGGGGGATGGAGTCGCCGGCATCGCTAGAGGAAGAGCGCCGGCTGTGCTTTGTGGGCATCACGCGGGCGATGGACGACCTGCTGCTGACGAGCGCGAGTTTCCGCACCATGCGGGGGATGCCAGAGCGGACGATCCCCAGCCGGTTCTTGGATGAACTGGCCGGGCCGGAGGTTGCGCGGAGCGACCAGGGGTATGCGCGGGCGGCGGGCGGGGGTTCGTTTGACGATGATGAGAGCGGCGACGATCAGGGCGTGTCGCTCGACGATCTGGACGGGCAGGGGCACTCGCACGACGACGTGCCTGTCTATCGCCACGGAGAGCGGGGGCCTGCACAACAAGCACCGTTCCCGGCCGGGTGCGTGGTGCGGCACCCGCAGTTTGGGATGGGCGTGGTGCGGGCGATCACGCCGGGGGCGAACGCACGCGTGCAGGTAGAGTTCAAGCACGGCGGGCTGAAGACACTGGTGCTGCAATACGCCCGGCTGGAGCGGATCAAGTAAGATGATTCATCTTAAATATTGTGCGTCCGAAGTGGCTAACCCCACCCCTGCCCATCCCCTCGGGGGAGGGGTTCCGCACTAGAACAATCGGCAATCCGGATTACACCAACGCAGGTGCAAACCCCATTAGCCCTCGCTGCGCCCGGGGGGCTGAGCCGAGGGGTTGAGCGCACGCTTGCTCCGCGCCACCGCCAGCGGCAAACTCAGCAGATAGCCCGTCGCCAGCACCGCCAGCGTCAGCCACGCGTCCTTGACCAGGAAGATCGCTACGACCGCGATGGCGACCATCAGCGGCGCGAGGATCGATCGGCGGACCTTGATGTGCTTGACTGAGAGCATCGGCACCGTGCTGACCATCAGCCCGGCGACCAGCGCGGTGTGGCCCAGGACGATCCACTCGATCGCCAGTTCGGGGATCGACCACCCAGCCGACTGTTGCCAGCGCTGGGCCGTGTGGCTGAGCGAGACGAGCAGCGGGATCAGCACGATGAACCCCGCGGCGGGTGCGGGCAAGCCCTGGAAGAACTTGCTGACCGGGGCGTTTATGGCTTTTTTGCGTGCCTGGGCGGCAAAGCGCGCCAGGCGGATAGCCGCACAAAGGGCGTAGAGGACCACGACGGCAAAGCCGAGCTGCAGGCCGGCGGGGTCGGCGCTGTGCAGGACCCAGCGGTAGAGGATGAAGGCGGGCGCGAGGCCGAAGCAGACAAAGTCGCTGATGGAGTCGAACCGCTCGCCAAATCTGCTGGTGGCGCGGAGGAGGCGTGCGAGGCGCCCGTCAAGCCCGTCGAGGACAAAGGCCAGGCCGATCATCCCGATAGCGCGCATGAGCATGTCGGTGTTCTGAAGGTCTTGACGGAACTGCATGGCAAAGAAGATGCTGGCAACGCCCGCGCAGAAGGCCCCGGCAGTCAAGAGGTTGGGGATCAACTTGCGGAGCTCGACTTCACGGTTTGGCATGTTCTACTCCGCCGCTGTTCTCCAGTGGCTTGCGTTGCCGGCGTGCTCAAACCGCACGCCAACGTCGGCCGCAACTTACCCAACTGCCGGGAGCGTGGCCAGCAGACTCTGACCCGCCAGCACGCGCTGGCCGGCCTTGACGCGCACCTGTGTGCCTGCGGGCATCCAGATCTCCGCACGCGAGCCGAAGCGGATAAGCCCGAAACGCTCGCCGGCCTTGACGCGCTGGCCTTCCTTGAGGTGGTTGACGATCCGCCTGGCCACAAGCCCGGCGATCTGCGCAAACGCCAGCACCCGCCCGGCATCATCGCGCATCAGCACCACGCTGCGCTCATTGAGCTCGCTGGCCTTGTCGAAACTCGCGTTGACGAACTGGCCGGGGGTGTAGACGATTTTTTCGATCGTCCCGGCGACGACCACGCGGTTGACGTGCACGTCAAAGAGGTTGAGAAAGATCGAAACCCTGGGCACGGGGCCGGGATCGGTGCCAGCCGACGCGCGCAACTCCTTAGGCAGCTCGGCCAGGTCGACGCTGATCACCTTCCCGTCAGCCGGGGAGATCACGGCAAGGGGGTCGGTCGTCTCGGGTGTGCGGACAGGGTCGCGGAAGAACCAGAACCCCCAGAAGACCAGCAGCCCAAGCACCGCACAGAGGACATACCCGGCCAGGGGCCACAAGAGCACCCCACCGACACTCACGCCGGCCGCAACCAAGACCATCGGCACCAGCACAACCCAACCTTCAGGGGCGATCCGCATCGGGGATCATAGTGGGAGCAGGGGCGACGAGCGATGAGCGACGAGCGATGAGAAAAGGCTGGGACAGACGGGGCTTCTGTCTTTACTGGTCGCTCGACACTCGTCGCTCATCGCTACTTTCTCGTCGCTCATCACTCATCGCTCGTCGCTTTCCCCCGAACCCGCACGTTCTTCCGCCCGGCTTCCTCCACCACCGGCCCCGCGGCCACGGGCCGGCTGCCGGCCAACGCCCCGCGCACCGCTCGACCGACGAGCACCGCCGCCAGCAGCACCAGCGCCAATGGCACGATCACCACCAGCAACACCAGCACGGCCAGGATCACCAGTAGAAACAGCAGCACCCGGGCGAACAGTGCCCCCCCGCCGAGGCGTGCCGAGCGTGCTGAAACCAGGTCATCCACACCCTTTTATACGCACGCAGGGCCACTACCATCGTGCCCATGTCTTCAAGCCCACACCCTGAGCCGGTCCATCCACTTGAGCAGCAACGCCGGGAGAATCGGCAGGGCGCCGTCGCCCTCGGCTTTGCCCCCTACGGCGTCCGCACCGATGGGCTCCTCCCCCTGGCCGAGGCCCGAAGCAAGCACGACCCCGACGCGGACAAGGCGCACAGCGAGTCGGCCGCCGCGGCCAAGGCCTCGCCGGGTGCGGCGGTCATCGACACGCGCCCGGTCGTGAAGGTCGCCGGGCGCGTTGTGCTCAGCCGGGATAACGGCAAGTTGATCTGGCTGACGCTGCGCGACCAGACCGGGGACCTGCAAGTCGCCGTCAGCCAGCGCGACGTGCCCGAGCGCGACTTTGCCCTTGCCAAGCTCACCGACCTCTCCGATATCGTCATCGCCAACGGGCGGCTGATGAAGACCAAGACCGGCGAGTTGACCGTCTGGGCCACGTCGCTTGACCTGGCCTGCAAGAGCCTGGCCCAGCCACCCGAGAAGCACGCGGGGCTGAGCGACATCGACCTGCGCTACCGCCGGCGGTACGTGGATATGTGGGTCAACCCCGAGGCGACGCGCGTGCTGGCGACGCGCTCACGCATCGTCGCCCGCCTGCGGCGCGTGCTCGATGAGCAGGGGTACCTGGAGGTCGAAACGCCGATGCTGCAGACCCTAGCCGGGGGCGCGGCGGCGCGGCCCTTTACCACGCACATGAACGCCCTGGGCATCGACCTGTTCTTGCGCATCGCCCCGGAGTTGTACCTCAAGCGATTGCTCGTCGGCGGTCTGCCGAGGGTGTATGAGATCAACCGCAACTTCCGAAACGAGGGGCTGGACAAACAGCACAACCCCGAGTTTACGATGCTCGAGGCGTACTGCGCTTTCGGCGATGTGCAAACGGTGATGGCGTTGACCGAGGGGCTGATCCGCGAGGCGGCCCGGATGGTGGCTATCGAGCTTGAGGACGCAGTGCGCACCGGCGCCTCGGCGATGCCCGAGAACGCGTCCCCTGCCGACCTCAAACTCCCCTTCGGCGACCTGGTCATTGACTACGGCTCGCCGTTCGCACTTGCGCCTTACCCAGACTTGTTCGAGAAGAACCTGGGGATCAAGATGACCGACACCGACGCGGTGCTGCGCACGGCCGAGGCTCGGCAGATCAAGACCAAGGGGATGGACCCGGTGCTGGTCGTCAACGAACTCTTCGAGGCCTTCGCCGAGAAGACGATCGACCCGGGGAGGCCGACGTTCATCACCGATTATCCCTCGGCGATCTCCCCCTTGACGCGCCCCAAGAGCAGCGACGCCAACCTGGCCGACCGGGCTGACTTGTTCATAGGCGGCATGGAGATCGCCCCGCACTACACCGAACTGAACGACCCGGACGTGCAGGCGGAGAAGTTCCGCCAGCAACTCCAGAACGCCGACGCCGAGAAGGCCAAGGAGGAGAGCACCTTCCGCACCTTCGACCAGGACTTCATCGATGCGCTCAAGGTCGGCATGCCCCCGGCCGGTGGGATGGGCCTGGGGATCGACCGCCTGGCGATGCTGCTGACAAACCAGCGCACGATCCGCGACGTGATCCTCTTCCCGCTGATGAAGCCGGAGAGGTAGGAGGGGTGAGAAGAGATGCTCGCGCTTGCGATGTAGCGAACCCCACCCCTGCCCTTCCCCTCGGGGGAGGGGTTCAAGACAAGAAACATTGGCATCTGGCCAGACCACCCACAAAGTGCTGCTTTGCCACTATGCCACTATGCCACTTTGTCACTATGGCACTTTGCCACTTTGTCACTATGCCACTTTGTCTCTTTGTAACTCCGCCACTTCCCCCCACTCACCGCCCTGAGTCCCCCGGCGACACGCCAAACCGCGCCATCCGCGCCGAGACATCCTTGAGCACGCCGCCGATCTCTGCGGCCTCTGATCGGATGCGGCCGCAGGCGCGGTCGACGGCGTCTTGGAGGACCACCGGGAGGTCTTCACCCTCGCGGGCGAGCAGGATGGGGCCCCAGGGCTTGAGTTGCTCGATGAACATCCCCAGCCGATCGACAACCGAGTTGGCATCGGCGACGACGCCACGCGCTGACTCAGCGGAGGTTTCCATCTGCCGAAGTGTGGTGCTGATGCGTTCCTCGGCGCGTGCGCAGGCGGGTGCGATAGCCGCGGCTGTGGCTTTGACGATCTCGGCACGGTCGAGCAGGTGGTCGACGCGCCCGGTTGCCTCCTCGATGGCCTGGCCGAGGAGGTTGCGGACCTGCTCGCTCTGGTCCATCAGGCTCTGCACCTGTTCCGTGCACGCCTGTGCCTCGGCGTTCATCTTCTCGGTGCGCGCGCCCGCGTCGGCCAGCAGCCCTTGGGCGCGGGCAACGGCGCCATCGACAAGGTCCGCCGAGCGCTGAGCCGCGGCGAGGTCGACCTTGGGCAGTTCGCGGTTGAGTAGTTCGTTCACGCGTGCCTCCAGCTCGCGCACCTGCCCGCCCAGCCCGCCGTCGATCTGCGCGTTGATGAACGCCAGCACGCGCTCACAGGCTTGCCGTTCGTTCAACGCCAGCCGGCTCTCGGCTGAGCTGATCGCCTCCTGGACGATCTGCCGGGCCCGGCTGGTCGCGACCTCGACGGCACGCTCATACTCACCCTGCGCTTGCTGACGCGTCAACTGCGACTGCGCCTGCCCTTGTGCAAGAACAGCATCGGCCCGACGCTGCACCTCGGCGACCTTCTCGCCCACAACGCGGTCGGCCTGCTCGCGGAAGCTCGCCAGCCTCCCCTCGGCCTCCCCGGCCTGGAAGACCAGACGCTCAACCTCCACCCGGCGGGTATCGAGCATGCCCTGCATCTCCGCCTGCGTCTGCAGCCGCAGGGCCTGCGCTTGCTCCTGGGCCTGGCGGATGATCCCCTCGGCCTGGGCGCGGGCCTCGGCAATCTTCTCGCCGGCGAAGCGGGCGAGCTCGTTGCGGAGGGTCAGCAGTTCAGTCTGGGCGGTGCTGGCAAGGGTGGACAGACGCTCGGCGTCGGTCAGGCGGGCGTCGATGCTCGCCAGTGTGCGGCCGGCGGATTCGAGCCTGGGCTGGTGCTTGGCCGCGGCCTCGCGGAGGCCGTTCTGGGCCTGCTGGGCCTCCACGGCCGCGGTCCGGAGCGCCGCCGAGCCGACCTCGGCCTCCTGGATCAACTGCCGCAGTGCCACGGCATATTCCCCGAACGCCTCACGATCGATCACGCGGGGAGAAAGAAAAACTTCTTGGATGATCGTGTCGGCCTGCTGGATCACGTCCGGCATGTTCGCGCTCCGCGCTGAGAAAGAAAACGGGTCTATCGGCCCAGACCCCCCCCCGGCCCCAAAAGATCGGGCCGGCGGGCCTGCGTCCGCCGAAGGCGTTGCGACAGCCGCCAGGCCGAGATCGCACGGTGGTCCCCGCTCAGGAGCACCTCGGGGACCACCATCCCCATCCACTCGCGCGGGCGGGTGTAGTGCGGGCAGTCCAGCAGGGCAGGGCCTTGGTCGGCCGGGGCGACCCCCGGAATAGGCCCCGGCCCGGTTGAAAAACTGTCTTGCAGTGCCGAGTCTTCGTGCCCGAGCGCACCGGGCAGGACGCGCACGATCGCGTCGATCAGGACCATCGCCCCCAGTTCGCCGCCGGAGAGAATGTAGTCGCCCAGGGAGATTTCCAGGGGGGCCAGGCGCTCGACAACGCGCTCGTCGATCCCCTCATAGTGCCCGGCAATGAGCAGCAACCTGGGCTTGGCCGCCAGTTCATGGACCATCGCCTGCTTCAACGGCACGCCCTGGGGGGTCAGGAGGATGCGCGTTGCTGGGCGGGGGTCGAGTGCTTCGACGGCGTGCACGGCGTCCCAGAGGGGCTGGCACGTCATGACCATCCCCGGGCCGCCGCCGAAGGGGCGGTCGTCGGTCTTGTCGTGCCGGTTGTTGGCCCAGACGCGGATATTGTGCGCGTGCCAGGTCGCCAGGCCGGCCCGGCGGGCCCGAGCGGGGATCGAGAGCGACAACGCGGGCCTCCCTGCCAGGTCGGCGACGCCCTCGGGCGTGTCGTCCCAGGTGAACATCTCGGGGAATGTTGTCAGGATGTCAAACCGCATGGCACACGCCCCTGGACCAACGACACCCGGCAAAACGACCGCGGCGGCATCATCCGATGCCGCCGCGTTGAAACTCTATGCTTTGATACAAACCAGGGACAAACAGGCCCGCTGCCTGCTGCCGGCCGCGGGGCTTACTTCTTCTCTTCCTTCTTAGCCGAGGCCGCGATCGCGGCCTTCTTGGCCTCGTTGGCCTTCTTGGCCTCGATCCGCTTGGTCCGGCGGGCGGCGATCACGCCGGCGTCGACGAGCTCGATCTTGGCGAGCATGTTCTTGACCGTGTCGCTCGGCTGAGCGCCGACGGAGAGCCAGTACTTCAGGCGCTCGGCGTTGAGCTCGTGGGTCTTCTCCCCGGTGTTGGCCATCGGGTTGTACCACCCGAGGTTCTCGATGACCGCCCCATCGCGCTTAACGCGCGAATCGACAGCATTGATCCGGTAGAAGGGGCGGTGCGGGCGGCCCAAGCGGGCCATGCGAAGCTTGACCATGCGAAGATACCTTTGTGATAGACGCTGTCGAAAACGGGCCTCAATTATACGCACCCAACCCGACCGTCGCCACCCCGCCCCCCTTCACCTCACCCACCCCCGCCGGGCGGTGGTTATGGACATCCAAGCAAATTCCAAACGCAGCCCCTTTCACCTCCCCAGACCTCCCGGCATGCACACCCCACTGATCCCCCTGCGCCCCCGGCCCGATCAATCAGGCATGGTCTTGGCATGGCCCCGGCACCCCGACCACCCCCACCGAGCACATCACCCCGCTGCTCTGGCGTCCGAGCCAGACGGCCATCGACCGACAGGACACACACCCTGACACTCCGCAAGCGCACACTCTTGGCCCTGGCACTCCCGCTGGCACTTTTCTTTGCGGGGGTCTATGCCATGGCTTCGCTGATGCTCCTGCACAGCTACGCGGCGGTGGAAGAGCGCGACGCCCGCCAGGAGATCGCCCGGTGCACACGCGCCGTCAGCGGCGAGCTTGAGCGCCTCCGCGCACAACTGGCCGACTGGTCGGCCAGCGCAGAGCTAGCGCAGTTCGCAGACGACCCGTCACTCGGCCCGGCACGCACAGGCCTGACACCTGCGCTGGCGCGCACCCATGCGGACATCGTTGCCGTTGTTGACGTCTGGGGGACGGTCATATTCGCCTGGCACGCCAGGGGCCAGGATGGCGTGCTCGACGCGGGCATCCCGCCGCAGGTTGTGCACGCGCTCAGGCCCGGCTCGATCATGAACATGCACAGCACGCCCGGGGCTGTCCAGAGCGGGCTGCTGACCATCGACGGCCAGGTCTATGCCCTTGCCTCCGGGCCGATCGTTCCCACGCTCCACGCGCCCGAGCATGGCGCGGCGCGACCGGGCACCAACCCAGGTGGCACCCACGCGGTGGGCACGCCTGTCGTCGCACTGCCCCGCGAGAAGCACGGCGTGCTGCTGATCGGCCGGCGCATCACCGAAGCGGGGATTGCAAAGCACCTCTCCCGGCAGGGGAGCACCATCACGCTAACGAGCATCGACCCGGCCCAGAGCAGCATAACGCTCACGCCCAGGCTCGTGCATGCGCCCGAGGAGAACCTCTCGTGGTGGGAGGATGCCTCCAGCGTGCATGTCCAGGCCCAGGGTGCCAACGCGCTGCAGACCTCGGCGGTGCTTGGCGACGTCTTTGGCCGGCGCTCGGCGGTGCTGACACTGATGCAAGACCGCCCGACGTATGCGCAGGCCGTGCTTGCGCGCGACACGCTGCTGTGGGCCATTGTTGCGATGGCGGCGGTCTTTGTGGCGCTGCTGATGCGCGTGTTGAGCCTGGCGGTGCTCGGGCCGGTGCAGCGCTTGGGCCAGCAGGTCATGCGCATCGGCGAGCGCGGAGACCTGGAGGCGAAGATCGAGCTCGACGGCAGCCGGGAGATCAAGAACCTGGGCCAGGAGATCAACAAACTCCTGGCCGTCGCGGCCGTGAGCAAACGGCAGGCTGAGGAAGCGCTCGCGTCCAAGAGCCAGTTCCTGGCCAACACCAGCCACGAGATCCGCACGCCCCTCAACGGCGTTGTCGGGTCCATCGAGCTGCTGCTGCGCTCGAAGCTCGACGAGAAGCAACTCCGCCACGCGCGGATGGCCAAGTTCAGTTGCGAGGCTCTGCTGGAGTTGATCAACGACATCCTGGACCTGTCCAAGATCGAGGCCAGGGCCGTGGAGCTGGAGGTGATCGACATTGACCTGCGTGCCGTTGTCGAGGACGTTGGGCTGCTCTGCAACGCGCGGGCGGCCGAGAAAGGGCTGAGGCTGGAGACGCGCACGCACCCGTGCCTGCGCGTGCCGCTGCGAGGCGACCCGCTGCGTCTGCACCAGGTGCTTGTCAATCTTGTCTCGAACGCGACGAAGTTCACAGAGAAGGGTGCCGTGGCGATCAACGCGTCGGCCGACCGGATGGACGCCGAGAGCGTGCTGGTGCGATTCACTGTTACGGACACGGGCATGGGGATCCCGCCGCAGCGGATCGAGAGGTTGTTTAAGAGTTTCTCGCAGGTTGATGCGGGGACGACCCGCAAGTATGGGGGGACGGGGCTGGGGCTGTCGATCTGCCGGCAGCTTGTCGAGTTGATGGGCGGGGAGATCGGGGTGACTTCCGAGCCTGGGCGTGGCTCGACGTTCTGGTTCACGGTGCCGCTGTCGCGTGCGAGCAAGAGCACCAGCACACCCGCGTTGACGAGCGACCTGCGCAGCGCGCGCATCCTGGTCGTTGCCCCCGCGGGGGCTGAGCGGGAGCGGCTTGTCGAGGCCCTCAACGCGCTGGACTTCCGCACGCGGGTGATCGGGCACCCCGAGGCCGCGCCCGAGGCCGTGGCGCAGGCGAGCGGCGAGAACAGGCCGTTCACGCTCTTGCTGGCGTGGGCGGGCTTCGGGGAGGAGGCCCTGGAGGGGATCGCCGACCTCTCTTGCAACAGCGCGGCCATCGGCGCGACGGGCCTGATGCTGACGGGCCCACCGAGGTTGCGGGCGAGCATCGACAGCGAGCGGCTGCACAATGCGGCGTGGCTGGAGGAGCCGTTCAACCAGGGGCAACTGCTCGATGCGATCGCCGAGGGGATGATCTATGTGCGCAGCCCGCGCCGCGATGAGGAGCCGGTTGACAGCACGCCCAACGAACCATCACATGCAGAGGCGGGTCCTGCGCACAGCGCACGCATCCTGCTGGTGGAGGACAACGAGGTCAACCAGGTCATCGCGGTGGAGTTGCTGCAGTCATCGGGTTACAACGTCGTCATCGCCAACAACGGGCAGGAGGCCGTCAAGCGGGCGCAGGAGGAGCAGTTTGACCTGGTGCTGATGGACTGCCAGATGCCGGTGCTCGATGGCTTTGAGGCGACGCGGGCCATACGCGCGCTGGAAGAGAAGGGCGTCATCCGCGAGCACCAGCCGGGCAAACTGCCGATCATCGCGTTGACGGCCAACGCCCTGGGCCACGACAAGGACCGTTGCACCGACGCGGGGATGGACGCCTTCATCACCAAACCACTCGACACTGCCGCGCTCTTTGGCACCATCGAGCGTTTCCTGATCGAACGGGGTACATACACCGTGCAGACCAAACCAAGCCCCGCCCCCACCCCCGTTGAGGTGCCGCGGACCCAACCCCACGCAGAGGTGCCGATCCTCGACCGCCCGGCCCTGCTGCGCCGGTGCATGAACAGGGCGGAGCTAGCCGAGTCGATCCTGGCGAAGTTCTGCGCGGCGATCCCCAAGCACATCGCCGAGATAACCGACGCGGCGGGTGCGGGAGACCTGGCCCGGACGGCAAGTCTTGCGCACGCGCTCAAGGGAGCGACGGCGAACCTCGGTGCCGAGCGCGCTCGGCAGGCGCTGAGGCTCCTCGAAACGGCCGCCAAGGGGGGGGACGCCGAGGGCACGACGATGGCCCTGCGGGAGGCCAAGGTGCAGCTGCAAACCCTGCTGGATTCACTAGATCAGCGTCCCCATGCCCCCGGCGTAAACCGGGGTGCCGCATGAGCCGATAAACCGGCAGAGGACCACCGACCCCTGCCCAGAGGCTCACGCATGCACGTCATCGTCGCCGACGACTGCCAACTCTCTTGCGAACTCGTCAGCGCGGCGTTGCAGGCCGACGGGCACACCGTTTCATGCGCCGCCGACGGGATCGAGGCGTTCACGCAGCTGCAGCAGAGCCAATCGCAGGTGCTGATTTCTGACTGGGAGATGCCCAACTGCGACGGGCTGGAGCTGTGCAAAAAGGTCCGCGGGGCCAACCTGGGGCGGTATATCTACATCATCATGCTCACCAGCCGCGAGGGGACGGCGAACCTTGTCCAGGGCCTCAGCGCGGGGGCGGACGACTTCCTGAGTAAGCCGTTTGACCCCGCCGAGCTCTCGGTGCGGATGGGGGTCGCCGCACGCATCGCCGGGCTTGAGTCGCGCGACCTGACGATCTTTGCAATGGCCCGGCTGGCCGAGAGCCGGGATCAGGAGACGGGCGCGCACCTTGAGCGCACGCGTGCATACTGCAAGCTGTTGGCCCAGCAGATGGCGACTATGCCCGGCTTCCAGAGCATCATCGACGATGAGTTCATCGCCACGATCTATGCGACAAGCCCGCTGCACGACATCGGCAAAGTTGGCGTTCCCGACGCGGTGCTGCTCAAGCCCGGGCAGTTGACGGCTGAGGAATACCACATTATGCAGCGGCACGTGCAGATCGGCGCCGAGACGCTCGAGGCGGTGCTGCGGCAGAACTCCGCCGCACTTTATCTGCGGATGGCACGCGATATCGCCTGGGCGCACCACGAGCGTTACGACGGGACGGGTTACCCGCGGGGGCTCAAGGGCGACGCGATCCCTCTGCCCGCACGGATCATGGCGCTGGCGGATGTTTATGACGCGTTACGTTCACGGCGGGTGTATAAGGATGGCCTCACGCACGAGACGACCAAGGCGATGATCCAGAACGCTTCGGGCACGCACTTTGACCCGCGCGTGGTGGAGGCCTTTATGGCCTGTAGTGCCGACTTCCAGGCCATCAGCCTGCAGCTCGTTGACGAGCAGCCAGCCAGAACGCTGCACGCGGCGGCATAGGGGTTGGAGTGGTCAGTGGTGAGCGACGAGATTGGCTTTAGCACATCGCCGCGAAGCTGAGCAGGAAGAGCACCGCGATCCTCTGCTGGTTGACCGACATGGAAAAGATACGGCTCATGGGTTGCCCTTTCAGTTCTTGAGTTGTTCTGCACCAACACTAGAACACATGAACAACCCCCGTGCCAACTGTCTGAACCCCGATTTTAGGTCGTATAACCCCGGCGATCCCTCTCCCAGGGGTACGATCACGCCCCATGCCCACACGCCGGCGCACCATCTTGTTGCCGACAGGCAACACCTGCCCCAGCACGCCCACACCCGCCCGGCAGAGGACCGCCGGGGGATGCACAGCGGCCCTGCTGGCCATGCTGCTGGCGCAGAGCACACTGGCGCTCGACCCCGAGCCGGCTAGACCTGCCGCTCCAGGCGAGCAACCCGCACCGGCACCGATAACAACCACGCCCACACCCGCGCAGGCTTTGGGCGTGCTGGCACGCACCCGGCTGATGCTGACGAGTTGGGGGCAGCCGAGCGCCAGCACAAGCCCGGCACTTCAGCCCGTGCCGGGGGTAGCCGTGGTGCTGCGATTCCAGGGTCAGATCGTTGGCCGGGCCTCGTCGCTGGCCGGGGCTGGGCAGACGATTGATCCTCTGGGGGTGATCGGGCAGGCGATGAACGAGGCGGAGAATCGTTTGCCTGTGCGGGGGGACAAGCTCGATGAGGATCAGGCCCAGGCGCGGCGGTTTGCGAAACTCCGCCTGCTTGCGCCGGAGGTGACGATCTCCGTCGAGCTCGCCGGGCCGTTGACGATCCTTGAGGCACCGACATATGCGCAGGTCGAGGCCGAGGCGCCGTGGATGCTCTCGGGGTTGGCGGCCCAAATGAGTGGGCAAGCGGGTGGGCCGGGTGGTGAGCAGCCGGTCGCGGGTGTTTTTCCATCGTTCATGCAGATGGCCAACCTCGGCCCGGCCGAGGGCCTTGGGCAGGCCGTCAGCCGGGCGACAGGGCAGGCGACCTTGGCATTGCTTGAGCCTGGTGAACTGCGGAGCAAGCACCAGGTCCGGCTCTATCGCTTTGCCGTGGTGCACGCCGTCGAGCCTTCGCCGGACGCGCCGGCCGAGGTGCTCTACCGCGGTCAACGGCTCATCGACCAGACGCAGATCGACGACGTGCCCGCGCTGCGGGCATTTGCCGACACACTGGCCGACCAACTCTCACGCAACACCGCCCCCGGCACGCCCCCCGTCGGGATGCAGCCGATTGGCCCGTCGGCGCAGATCGAGCCGGCGACGCCCCGCCAGGCCGCGGCGATCGCGCTGGCGTTATCCAGTTACGTCGCGGTGCGCGCTGGGAATCGTCAGGCCCCTCCCCCAGCCGAGGTGCTGGCCCGTGCCGAGCGTGCGGCGGGCATCGTCGCCGGCTGGGCCGCGGCAAGCCCTGAGATCAAAGCCGACCCCGCCGCGTGCGCGATGCTGGCGCTCGCGCTGGGCACTGACGCGCCCGAGGAGATCAAGCTGGTGGTTGCGGGCGCGTTTATGCAAGCCACCGAGGCCATGCCCGCGGGCTTTGCTGAGGCAGTCCCCGTCAACGCCCGCGGCTTGTTGGCCCTGGCCCAGCCGACGCCGCAACTGCGGGCCGACGCCACGCGTGCCGCGTTTGCGGGGCAGACGCCCGCGACGGTCATCGCGATGATGCCCTGGCTCGCCTGGGCCGAGCTTGGCACGCCGGGCACGATCGCGGGCACCGTCCCCGCCGCGTCGGCCCTTCGGCAGATGCGCACGCAGGTGTGGCAGAACCAGCTCGCCGCGGTCGATGCGCGGGAGGACCGGCGGGACCTTGTCGGCGGCATCCTCATCCCAGGCTCCCGGCACCCGCTCCCCTCTTGGCAGAGCGCGCGGGCGGTGGCCGCACTTGCGACCATGATGGCCGATGACCGCCTGACGGGCAAGGACGAACGCGGGGCGGAGATCGTCCGCCTCCTCGCCTCGGCACGGTTCCTTCGGCAGTTGCAAGTTGACCGCACGCTCGCATGGCTCGCCGAGGACCCGCAGGCAACCCTCGGCGGCGTCCGCCCGAGCGTCTTTGACCAGCGCGTCAGCGCCGAGGCGACGAGCATGACGCTCCTGGCCGTCGTCGAACTGCTCAAGGCGATCGATACGCTGTCGAACAAATAGCACGCGGTGCCCGAGCGGCGCGACAGGTCAGACCGTTTGCACCGCCGGGCACTGGCCGTGCGACAGGCCCGCCCGGCAGAGCAGTTCGTGCAGCTGCCAAGCGTCGTGCTCGGCAAAGGCGCCCGTGTCGTAACTGTCCGCATCGAGCACCCCCGTGCAACGCCCCCAGGCATCGAGCAGCGGGACGACCACCTCGCTCCTGTCGCGCGCATCGCACGCGATATACCCGGCACCAAGGTTCGCCACGTCGGTAACAACCAGCGGCAAGCCCGAGGTGTAGCAACGCCCACACGCCCCGTGCAAACCGATCGGCGAGCAGGCGGGCTTATCCCGCCGCGGGCCAAGGACCAGCACGCCGGCGTCGGCAGGGTCGGGCAGATAGAAGCCGATCCAAGAAATCCCCCCGGCGGTGGTGGCGCGGTTGAACGCGCCCCAGAGCGCATCGACGATGCGAGTCATGGTGGCGTGGGCGTCGGGGGTGCGCAGGTCGTCGGCGAGAAGCGCTGTATATTCGCGTGTATAGCCGCGCATGAGGACAATGGTAGCGACGGGTGGTCGGTGATGAGCGGCAAGTAGTGGGTACCGCGGCTTGGGTCTTTGTGAGGGCGGACCCGGCAGTCGCCACTGCCGCTTAGCACCCGGCAAAGAACCGGTTCAAGAAGACAATGATGTCATCAGCCGTCAACTGCCCATCCGACCCCGGCGACTGCCCAGGCCCGGCCACGTCGCTCGGCCCGCAGGTGGGGCGGACGAACGAGAGCACTGCGGGGTTGCTCGTCGTGTCGCCGCAGGTGTTGGTTACAACGCAGGCGTACGACCCGAGGTCCTCGGCCTGCACGTCGCTCAGGAACAGCGCGGGGGTGCCTGCTGTCGGGTTGGTCGATGTGCTGATCAACGCCCCGTCCTTGGTCCACTGGTAGTTCAATACGCCGTTGCCACCGTTGGACGAGGCTGCCACCACGAACAACGCGGTACCCGAAGGCGTCGTGGCGAGGGCGACGGGTTGCCACCGGATGCTCGGCAATTGGATACCCGGGTTGTACCGAGCGATCCGATTTGCCAGCATGTCGCCTGCGGAGAGGAAGATACCACCCACCATCACGTCCCCACCCGGCAGGACCGCAAGAGCGCGGACGCTGTCGGTGGTCCCGAATCCGAGTGCTGACCAGGCGCCCGTACTCGGGTTGTAACGGGCAATGTGGTTTGCCGACCCGCCCCCGGCGTCGGTGAAGTCCCCACCCGCGATCACGTCCCCACCCGGCAGGACCACCAGCGCGAAGACGGAGAAGTTGGTCCCCGTGCCGAGTGCTGACCAGACGCCCGTGCTCGGCTTGCAACGCGCAATGCTGTTCGCTGCAACGCCCCCGGCGGCGGTAAACCCACCCCCCACAACCACGTCCCCACCCGGCAGGACCGCAAGGGCCCTGACGGTGCTGTTGGTCCCCGATCCGAGCGCCGACCAGACGCCCGTGCTCGGGTTGTACCGGGCGATGTAGTTTGCCAATACGCCCCCAGCGACCGTGAAGTCACCACCCACGATCACGTCTCCGCCGGGCAGGACCGCAAGGGCCCTGACGGTGCTGTTGGTACCCGTCCCGAGTGGGAACCAGACGCCCGTGCTTGGGTTATAGCGGGCGATCCGGTTCGCCGACACGCCCCCAGCAGTGGTGAAACTCCCGGCAACAATCACGTCTCCACCCGGCAGGACTGCCAGGGCGGAGATGCTGTCGTTGGTCCCCGTGCCGAGCGCTGACCAGAAGCCCGTGCTCGGGTTGAAACGGGCGATATTGTTCGCCGGTATAAGCCCGGCGGTGTCAAAGAACCCCCCAGCGATCACGGTTCCACTCGGTAGCACCGCCAGGGCCGACACGCTGCCGTTGGTCCCCGTACTAAGCGTTGACCAGACGCCCGTGCTCGGATTGTAACGGGCGGTGCCAATCGACCCCGGCACACCCCCGGCGTTGCTGAATCTTCCGCCAACGATTACATCCCCGCCAGGCATGACCCCAAGGGCGAAAACCGTGTTGTTGGTCCCCGGCGCACCCACCCCCGACACCCACGCCGCCGGGCACTGCGCACGCACCGCGCTTGGTGCGATAAGAGCACTGACCAAAGCAAGCACAAAAGCCAACCCCTCCACCCTGCCGCGAAGCAGCGCCAGCGTGCGGGAAACGAACCGGGTGGTGCAGAACATCGTCAAACATGCGTTCATCTGGAATCACCTTCTTATATGTGCAGCAGGCTGAAAACCCCCGGCGGGGCAAGCCTGTGGGCAGAGTGTACTGCACAAACCCGGTGCGAGCAAACAAAACTGCTAGAAACTTTCGGCCCGCACACGCACAACCCTCATTAAAACTTGTTAGTTAGATTGCTGTTGGGGTTGCGTGAAGCAGCACTTGGCAAGCTGCGGACCGATAACAGAGGCCTGCGCCGCCGGGGCTCAAGCCCTGACCCCTGGCGGGCGGGATGTTGTGTGGGGAGTGGTCGATGCTGCACATGCGACGGGGGGATCGTGCTATTTGATAATCTTAACCGTGCTCAGCCTGTCCACGAGCAGCTCGTAGACCACGGCGACGTCATCGCTGGCCAGGCGGACGCAGCCCATGGAGCGTTGCTGGCCGATGCTGTCGGGGTCGACGGTGCCGTGGACGCCGTAGCCTACGAACTTGCGTGTGTTGTCGTCGCTGCCGTCGAGGCCGATCCAGCGTTCGCCGATGGGGTTTGCGGGGTTATCGGCCTCGAAGACCTCGCCGGTGCGTGGGTTGACCCAGCGTGGGTTGACGAGTTTGGAGTTGGGTCGGACGACGAAGGTGCCTTCGGGCGTGCCGTTGCTTTCGCCGAGGCCGACGCGGAAGGAGCGGATGTAGACCCAGTCGCGCTCCTGCCCATCGGGGCCGAGGTCGGCGGTGCCGCTGCCACCTGCGGGCGGGCTGCCGGCGTAGAGGTCCATGCGGTAATCGTTCTTGTGCACCACGGCGTGGATCGGCAGGCGGACGATCTTGATTTTCTGCCCGACGCGCAGTGCGTTCTCACTGGGCAGGCGGTTGATCCGCTGCAGCAGCCGCCAGTCGATGGGCAGGCCCTGCTTGCGGGTGATGCGGACGAGTGAATCGCCACTGGCGACGGTGTAGGTATCGGTGATCGCGTCTCCCGCCGAGACCGTCGGCGAGAAGAAGAGCGTCTCGTTGATCGAGGCGATCTGGGCGCGGATCTGGGCTCGCTCGGCAGGGGTTGAGCGCGGGTCCATCAACCCGGCGTTGAGTTTGGTGCGGGCCAAGACGAGCTGGTTCTGCTGCACCAGGCGTGCCGACTCATCGAGCAGACGCTTGGCCTGGCCTTGCCCTTGGGATACCAAATCACCCAGAACTGGCGGTGCGGCGATGGTCCCCAGGTCGGGCGGGAGCGCCGCCGAGGCGGGAGAGGTGGTTTCTTTGGGCGCCAGCGTCGGGGCGGGCTGAGGTGCGCCCGGGTTGGCTTGCGCGGTGGCGGGCGATGGCTCAAGAATCTCCAGCGGGAGGCTGGCCACCTTTGGCGCACGCGGCGGTGTCATGCTCACAACCACCGGGGCCTGCTCGGCAACAGGGTCAGGGCGCCCGGCGGGCTTGGCAGCCGCGACCGGCTGCTGTCCGGGCGGGGAGGCGGGGACCATCCCCTCGGGCAGATAGGCCTTGGGCGCGACGGCAAGGGCCTCCTGTGCCGGGCCCTGGCGGGCGCGGTTCCAGATGATGAACCCACCCCCGGCCAGGATGCAGATAACCGCAACAACGAGAACCACCCGCCCCCCGGCTGAGGAGAGAAGGCCGGCCCCGCCGGGGGTGTGAGGTGACTGTGAGATACGTGGTCGTTGCGAGTCGAGCATGTGCAAGGCCCCTGGCTTGGGAGGGTAGCAGAGAACGGGGCAGCCCATGGCCGCCATCAACGGGGCAGATCGGCAAAGCAGGCCTGATTTGGTGAGTTTTCACCCTGGCATGCCAGGGCACGGCGCGGGGGAGTGGGCTTCAGGCCCGCTGGGCTTTGGTGATGACGACGTCGGCCTCGGGCCAGTCGCCCATCGGCCCGCCGGGCGTTCGGCGTGTGCCGGTGCGGACGCCCTTGATTTTGTCGACGACCTCCGTGCCGGCAATAACCTTCCCAAACACGGCGTACCCCGCCCCGCCCGTCTGCGGGTTGGGCGTCGAGAGAAACCCATTGTCCGCGACGTTGATAAAGAACTGTGCGGTTGCCGAGTCGGGGTTGCTCAGGCGTGCCATGGCGATGGTGTAGGGCTTGTTCTTGAGCCCGTTGTCCCACTCGTTCTTGATCTGCTTTCCGGTCGGTTTTTGCTGCCCGTCGGCGGTGAAGCCACCACCCTGGATCATGAAGGTGCCGATGACGCGGTGGAAGACGGTCTGGTCGTAGTGGCCTTTGTCGAGGTACGCCAGGAAGTTGGCGACGGTGATGGGGGCTTTGGCCTCATCGAGTTCGAGGGTGATGTCGCCGAGGGTTGTTTGGAGGAGGACCTTCATGGTTGGCTCGCGGGTGTGGGTGGTGGGTTTTGTCGGCGAGGATATTCAGGGGGAGGTGGATTGTTTTTCCAGCCGGGTGAGGGCCTCGAGCCTGCGCTGGTGCTGGGCCTGGTTTGGCTCAAGCTCGGCCAGGAACTCGATGTGCCCCCGTGCGGCGGGCCAATCCTTGCGGCCAACCGCAATCGCCGCGGCCAGCTCGCGGTTGGCCGGGTTATAAGGTGCGAGCCGCACCGCGCGCTGTGCGCTCGTCCATGCCCCGGCGGAGTCTCCCTGCTTGGCGAGGATCGCGGCGATCTGTGCGGCATAGGTCGCCTCCTTGTCCTGACGCACATCCAGCCAGCGCAAATGCTCGACGGCCTTGGGGGGATCGACTTGCAGATAGAACCCGGCCAGCAGTTTGTGCGGCATCGGATCGACTGGGCGCGAGGCGGCATAGGCCTCCAGTTCCGTTGCGAGTTCCGCATCGACCCGGCCGTCTTGCAACTCAAGTTTTTGGCGGAGGGCGACTTCTGCCGCGTCTATCTCAGCAGAGGCCATCCCCCACTGCTGCAGTTGCCCGTGCGCCCACGGCTTGAAGGCCTGCATGAACCCCTCGCGCCCGGTGCCGAGCACGGCGGTGAAGGCTTCCTCCTCGCGCACGCCCTTGGCGAACTGGTCCATCAGGCGCAGGGGCGCCTCGGCGCCGAAACGCTCGACCATGAACTGGTACATCCAGTGCCCCTGCGCATACGCCAAGGCCCGGTCCTGCGGACGCTTGGGACGCGTGAAGGCGATGTTGATCTCGTTGAGATCAAAGAGGTCGTCGGTGTTGAGCGTCTGGGCCAGCAGTTGCACGGTGTTGTAGTCGCGCGGGGCCTGTTCTAAGAACACGGCCTGGGCCTCGGTGAACCAGTGCGGCAGGCGGTTGCCCGTCCGGCTCAGGCCCACGGTGTGCACATACTCATGGCGAAGGACACGCGCCCAGTCATAGGCGCCCGAGTGCCCGCGCCCATCCCGCGGCGACTCCATCGCGATCACCGGGCCCGTGCTCGCGGCGATGGTGTGAATCCGTGGCACACCGGCGATACGCACCGCGAAACTGGCGTGGTCGGGGGCCAGGTCGATGACGGTCTTGAACGGGGGCTGGTAACGCAGCGCGCCGGGCGCATCGCCGGTTATGTCGGCGTGGATGCCCTCCAGGATCGGGAGCATCTCGGCGGCCAGGCGCGCATCCAGCCCGGGCCTTGACCGGATGACAAAGTGCGCACCCTCTGTGCGCTGGTAGGTGCTCAGCACGTTGAGCAGCTTGAGCGTGTTGCCCGCGCGCACGTTAAACGGGTCGAGTTCCACGGCCTTGGTCAGCGCTCGCAAGGCCAGCTCATCACGCCCGCTCTGCATGCCGAGCAGGCCCAGGTCTGTTGCAGGCGCGGCCCAGAGGGGGGCAAGTGCCCAGGCGTGTTCGAGCAACCGCTCGGCCTGGGCGTACTGGCGCAGGTCCGCGAGCGTCTGCCCGGCCTGCAACGCGGCGCGTGGCTGGCCGGGGAAGCGACGCTCGTAGTCGGCGATGTGCGCATCGAGTGCCGGGAAGTCATACTCGGCGGCGATGACGCCAGCGGTGATATCCAGCAGCAGCGGCGCATCGGGCCACGCCTGCACATGCGGCACAAGCAACGCCCGCGCCTGTGCCGGGTCATCTTGCCGAAGCAAAGCGGCGGCGCGCACCACCGCACCATGCGCTGACCGCGCCGGCGCGCTGGCAACAGCAACCTCATCGGCAGACTCCAGCCCCGCGATCGTGTCCAGGCGCGAGGCGATCTCCTGCGCAGCATCAAAGTCGAACGAGAGCACCGCCATGCGCCCGGCCAGCAGATACGCCTGGGCGGATGTCGGGTTCAGGCCCGCCGCCTCGCTCACGGCCTCGCGCGCCTGGGCGAAGTTGTCCTTGTCCATGAGCAGTTGCGCCTCGGCCAGGGGGACCCTGTAATCCAAGGGGTCCAGCACCCGGGCTTGGGCGAGTTGTTGCATCAGGAAGGTGAAGTCTGCGCCCCCTTCACCCTTGGGGCCGGTCAGGCGGATCAGCGCCGCCGAGCCTTGCACGGCCGAGACGATCTCCCCGCTGGTTGCCAGCTTCCCATCGATGAGTTGCCGGGCGAGCAACTCGGCAACCTGTGCCGCCCGCTCGCGCTGCCCGAGCATCTCGAGCGCGCTGACAGCGAGCGCCAGCGCACGCGGCGAATCATCCTTACCGATCAACGCAATCGCATCGACTGGCTGCCCGAGTTGCACCAGCGCCTCGGCACGATCAAGTGGGTTTGCCCGCTCGTCGCGCAGGGATGCGTCGGCATAGAGGCCACGCAAAAGCGCGATCTGGGCACGGGAGGGCGTCAGGGCCAGGTCTTTGCCCATCGGCACGCCGTGCTTGATGCGCAGGGCTCGGGCCTCCTGCGGGGTGTTGAACGGCGCATCGATCACGGCCCGCGCCGCGGGGGAAAGCATCCCAGCGATCGTGCCGGGGGAGTCGGGCTGGTCCTGAGCTTGTGGCGGGGCCACCACCGGCGGCGTGGGCGGCACCTGCCGGGCCGGCTCTTGGCCCTGGGCCGGCAAACTCCACCCACCAAGCAGCCCCAGCGCCAGCGCTCCGCCGAGGGTCTTGTGCAACCATCCCCGTCGCGTGCGCTGTGCCATGGACAAGTATCGGCACGATCCCGGTGCAGTTCGCGGCAAAGTGCGCAATCGCCCATGACCCTGCCGATCCCCGAGGGCTTACCCTCGGCCATGGAACACAGGCCTGGGCAGACCATTGACGTGCGCATCAAACTCCTGAGTCCTCGGGCGACCCTCCCGGCCTATCAGAGCGCCGGTGCAGCGGGGATGGACTTGGCCGCCTGCCTGCCCGAGGGTGCGCCTGTGGTTATCCCCCAAGGGGGGATCGTGCGGGTGCCGCTGGGCTTTGCCGTGAGCTTCCCGGCGGGGTATGAACTGCAAATCCGCCCGCGCTCAGGCCTGGCCAGCAAGCACGGCATCACCATCCCCAACGCCCCCGGCACCGTCGATTCCGACTACCGCGGCGAGATGATCGTCGCACTGATCAACCTCGGGCAGCAACCCTTCACCATCGAGCACGGCATGCGCATCGCCCAGATGGTCCTGGCCCCCGTCTGCCGGGCGAGGCTGGAAATAGCCGAAAACCTTGACGAAACCGCCCGCGGCACAGGGGGATTTGGGAGCACGGGCAGGTAATCCCCGCCCACACCTACACTTGCCCATGCCCCGCCCCAAAGCACCCACACCCCCCGCCAGCACCGGCGACGGGATCGATACCGTCGCCTTTGTCTCCTTGGGGTGCCCCAAAAACCTTGTCGACAGCGAAAAAATGCTCGGGCTGCTGGCGCAGGACGGCATGACCCCCGTTCAGTACGACCTGACCGAGCAGGGTGAGCAGGTCGATGCGATTGTCGTCAACACCTGCGGGTTCTTGGAGGCGAGCAAGGATGAATCACTCCAAGTCATCCACGATGCGATCGAGAAGAAGAGCGCCGGGCAGATCAAGCGGGTGGTCGTGGCCGGGTGTTTGGTGCAACGGCACCGGGCCAAGATGCTTGAGTGGGCGCCGGGGATAGACGCGATGGTCGGGGTCTTTGACCGCGACAAGATCGTCCAGGCCGTGCGCGGGCTGACGCCACACGCACGCCAGCAGCGCCACACCAAGGCGACCGACGCCGCCGAGCAGCCCAAGTATTGGATCAACGCCAACGCCCTCACCGCCGCGGCCGAGCGCGGCGTGCAGACCGTTGGCCTGACCGTGCAAGGCCAAGACGGCAAAGGGATCGGCTACTTCGAGGACGACTCGGCACGCCTGCGCCTGACCCCACGCCACTACGGCTACCTCCGCATCAGCGAAGGGTGCAACCAGCGGTGCACCTTCTGCACCATCCCCAGCATCCGCGGCAAGATGCGCTCCAAACCCATCGACCGCATCCTGCTCGAAGCCAAAGAACTCATCGCCGACGGGTGCTTTGAGATCAACCTCATCGGCCAGGACACCACCAGTTATGGCCAGGACATCGGCATCGGCATGGACGAGCAGGGCCTCGGCGGGATGCCCACCATGCTCCGCACCGTCAGCAAGGCCTTCGACGAGCTTGGCGTCGCCGACGGTTGGGTGCGGCTGATGTACGCCTACCCGAGCAACTTCACACCGCCGATGATGCGAGCCATCGCCGCTACGCCTCGCGTGCTGCGGTATATCGACATGCCCCTGCAGCACGCCAGCGACAAGATGCTCGCGTCGATGCGGCGGAACATCACCATCGCGCAGACGCGCACGCTGCTGGACCAGCTCCGCACGCTCGTGCCGGGGATTGCCCTGCGCACCACCTTCATCAGCGGCTTCCCGGGCGAGAGCGAGGATGACCACAAGCAACTGCTGGACTTCGTCGCCGAGCAGGCCTTTGAGAACCTGGGCGTCTTTGAGTATTCGATGGAGCCGGGCACCGTCGCGGGGACGATGGAGCAGGACAAGGCCCTGGCCGTGCCGGCGGAGGTCAAGGCCCGCCGGCGCAACGAGGTGATGCAACTGCAGCAGCAGATCGCGTTCCAACGCCAGGAGGCCCGCGCGGCGAAGTTCGACGAGAAGAACCCCATCGGCACGGGCCTGCGGCACGACGTGCTCATCGACGCACCCCTGCGCACCCACGGCCGGGCAACCACCGGCGTCGGGGCAGGGGGCGGGCTGTACTCTGGCCGAACGTACGCCCAGGCCCCGCAGATCGACAGCGTTACCTTCGTGCAGAGCAAAAAACCACTCGCTCCTGGCGAGGTTGTCCGCTGCGTTATTGTCGCTGCCGACGGGTATGACTTGGTTGCCAAGCCGGCGGAGGAACTGGATAAGCGTGTGAGTCTGAAGGTGATGAGGTAAGCCAAGCAAGCACAGTGGCGCAGGCTCGCCAACCGCGCCTGTTGCCTATTGCCCACTCCCGATTGCCGATTTTCCCGATACCCTCCCTTATGCCCCCCTCCCTCGCCGCGCTTATTGCTCGCGCCCTGCCCGAGGTTGTCGCCCTCCGCCAGGACCTGCACGCGCACCCTGAGATCGCCTATCAAGAGCACCGCACAAGCAAACTCATTACACGGGAGCTCGCCGCGCTGGGCATCGCCCACGCCCCCGGCCTGGCCGGGGGCACCGGCGTTGTCGCCCACCTGCCCGCAAGCACCGACGCGGGCAACGCCCTCCCCGCCGTCGGGCTTCGTGCGGATATCGACGCGCTACCGATCGTCGAGCAGACCGGCCTGCCTTACGCCAGCACCACGCCGGGCCAGATGCACGCCTGCGGGCACGACGGGCACACCGCAATCCTGCTGGGCGTTGCGCGCGTGCTCAAAGACCTGCCGCGCCCGCGCCCTGTTACGCTCGTCTTTCAGCCCGCCGAGGAGGGCGGCGGCGGGGGCGAACGCCTCTGCAACGAGGGGCTCCTCGACGGGGCGATCATCGGCCCACGCATAGAAAAGATGTTCGGCCTGCACGGGTGGCCTGAACTGCCCGTCGGAACCGTCGGCAGCCGGGCCGGTGCGCTGCTGGCGAGCACCGACGAGCTCCGCGCGACCATCGTGGGCGTCGGCGCGCACGCCGCCTACCCGCACCACGGGCGCGACCCGATCCTGGCCATGAGCCAGTGCATCGTCGCGTTGCAGACACTTGTCAGCCGGGGTGTTTCGCCGACCGATTCGGTCGTGCTCTCGGTCTGCATCGTCAAGGGTGGCTCGGCATCGAACGTCATACCCGACTCGGCCACGTTCACCGCCACGCTCCGCTGCCTTGAAGCGAGCAGCAGGAAGTTTGCCCACCAACGCGCCAGCGAGATCATCCAGGCGACTGCCAGCGCCGGCGGGTGTACCGCCGAGCTGAACTGGGAGGAGGGGTACCCGGTAACCTACAACGACCCGGCCCTGACGGCCCGCTTCTTCACCCTTGCCGACGCCTGGCTCGGCCCCGCCAACGTTGTGCGCGTCCCCCACCCTTCGATGGGTGGTGAAGACTTTTCTTATTACGCCCAGCGCGTCCCGAGCGTCTTCTTCTGCTTGGGCCTCAAGTGCGCTGGCCAGGCGCGCACGCCGATGCTGCACCAGCCCGACTTCGACTTCAACGACCAGGCGATCCCGCTGGGCATTGAAATCTTCTGCCGGCTGGCGACCGAGGCGTAAGGACACACACCCTCAAACCGAATACCGAAGGCCCAACCCCTTGCTTTACTAGCACCCCGCAAAGAACCTGTTGAGGAAGACGATGATGTCATCGGCCGTGAACTGGCCATCCGCCGTGGTGCTCTGGCCCGGCCCGGCCACGTCCGCCCGTGTGTCGCTGGCAAAGAACCAGTTGAGGAAGACGATGATGTCGTCAGCCGTAAGCGTGTTGTCGGGGCCGACCGACTGCCCGGGCCCGGCAACATCGCTCAGACCGCACGCTGGACGCGCCGCGGCAACAAGCGGCCCGCCGATGACCGTGTTGGGACGACCCGCCTGGTTGGTCTCCACCCAATACGTCGCCGCAGCAGGCGTGCTGGCAGTGTCGGTCAGCGAGGTCCCTGTTTGCGTCGAGATCAGCGTCGCCGACGCACGGTCGCCCGTCGCTGAGCGGTAGACGCGGTACCCGGTGTTCCCGGTAACCGCACCCCAGGTGAGCACCACAGGGCCGGCGGTGTTGCTGGACGAAAAGGCAATCGCCGAGCTTGCCTGCAAGCGCACGGTGTAGAGCTGTGTGTCGGCCAGGGAGGCCGCCGAGCGAACGCGGAACATACCACCCCCGGCTGGGAAGAGCACGTTGGCAACAAGCTCCTCGACCCCGATAGCCGCGGTGTTCTGCACGCCATAACTCACCGAGCCGTCCACGTTGTAGACCTCCACAAGCAGATCTCCAATATTGCTTGCATTGACCGACGTGCCGCTCGGGTTGGTCGTGCAATCCCCGGTCAAATAGGTCGTTCCGACAGGCGTCGCGGCGATAGAGACCACCAGCGGCACCGTTGTGGTGAACTTGAAATAGTCCTCGTCGGTGAAGATGAGCGAATACCGCGAGGCCGATGACGCCGTCGAAACGGTGCCGAAGGTCTGCGTCGATCCGGGCGTGACGTCACCGAGCAGCGTCGCCGTCGCGGGCGTTCCGTTGGGCTCGGCAGCGTCGCCGTAGTTCTCCTGAACCGCCCGGATATCGTCCTGCTGCGGCCCGTCGAAGACGGCGGAGTAGCTCGGCTCCAGCAACATCCGGTTGCCCGAGCCCGACTGGTTCACCGGACAGGTGTGCGCGATCCCCTGCCCATGCCCCAACTCGTGCATGACGATGTTGCGCAGGAAACGGTACGTGTTGGCGCTCTGACCCCAGTTCTCCTCGAAATCCAGCACCATGTCCCCGTTGTTGGGGTAACTGTTAAAGGCTAAGACGTTGCCGACCACATCGATCGGGCGCATCCCGATGCGGATATCACCCCTGCTGGTGGTGTTGCCACCCGTGCCCCACACGGCCCCGTCGTCCCACGGGTTGGCGCCCGATTGCACACGCACAAACGTGATCCCTGACAGCTCCGACCACCGGTCAAAGGCCGCCTGGAACTGGGCCAACCAGAGCGACCGGTTCCCACCAAACTGCGCGTCCAACCGCTCAAAGAGCCGGCTGCGCTGCGGGTCAAGCGAGCCGTCCGTCGGTGGTGGCAGCGTCGGCGAGACGCGGATCCCGTCGGGCACCAACGACCACGTAACCGTGATCGGCGTGCCGATCGGGATCCCGCTCCCGTTCGTCGCCGTGGTCGTCCACCGCCCGTTGGTCGCGCTGAGTTGATACTTGGGCAGCCCGGCACGCATCAACGCATCGACCTGTGCCAAAATCTCAGGGTTGATCGGGGCGCTGCTGTCAAAGCAGGCAACGTTCGGCTCCCCGGGCACCCACAGGTGCGCCGGGCCGTTGATCGCCTTGGCATACGTCTGCGCATCCACGCCCTCCACGCCGACGGCATGCTGCAAGGGCACCCCCGCCTGCTGCGCCACAGGCGCACACCCGGCAACGAGCACCACGCCCGCAACACACAACGCAAGCCCGCAACGCTGCCCAACGCAACCGATCATGCCTGTCCCTTTCCGCCCCGCGAACAACAGCCAGAGTGGGTAAAACGACCAAACCGGGCACGAGAATACCGCCCAGTTAACTTTGCCATACTCACGATTATGCCACGCGGTTGCACGGCTTGCCAGCAATCGACCCGCTCACCCGCAAGTTCGGCCTGTGATCGGACCCTCCACCCCACCCAACGCCCGAAAACGCGGTAAAAGCCCGATCAATCTATCCACCTGAGCACCAGGCGCCCGGCAACCAACGGTCCCTGGCTTACTGCGAGGCGTAGATGTAGTTGGCGTCCAAGGCCTTGCCGATCCGCACGCTGCACTCGGTCAGGTGGGCCTTGGTATACACATCGATCCCGCCGGTGCCGATCCCGCGGTCAATCTTCCCCTTGATCTCACGCAGTTTCAGCACCGTCAGGTTCTGCACCGGGCGGTACGCGGCGGTGTAGCTCCCGTCGGGGAGCGTTAGGTCGATCAGCCGGGCCAGGTACTCACGCTGCAGGTTCCGCCTGATGCTGCTGATGCTCGGCTTGCGCACCGTCCCGTCCCCGAGCGCATCAAGCTCGGTCCAGATCGAGGCCGAGACGACGTCGAGCAGCTCGGGCACCGTCAACGCATCGGTATCGGGGGCCTTGCGCAGCTCGTTGTCGTAGACCCTCTGCATCGTCATCGGGTTGAGCAGCATCGTCAGCACGGCTGTCTGCACGCCCAATATCCGGTCGTGCACCGGGTAGCTCGGGCTTTGGAAGATCGAGCCCATCCCGCCGGCATCGAACCACTTTTCGACAATCATCTTTTCGAGCAGCTCGCGCGAGAGCCCGAATGCCTCCTCGTTGAAGGCGTTATCGACCACGAACTTGATCGCACGCCGTTGCGTTGCCGCGTCCACGGGTGTAACCGGCGCGGGGGCGTTGGGGTCCCCCTTCTTGAAGCGGTTGACGTCCGCGCCGCCGATGTGCATGCTGGCGATCCGCACCGCCGAGATATGCCGCCCGAGCAGCAGCTCATACGCACGCCGGCTTTTGGCCCAGCTGTCCCCGTCCTTCATCACCTTGTCGAGGATCTTCCCACGCAGGTGCTGCGTCAGCCGCATCGTGCTGTCGGCGTAGTCCAATGGGTCCTTACCAAGGTCAAACTGCGCGACCCGCGGGTCCGGACCGCCCACATCCTCATCGGTGCCAAACGCCAACGCCGGCTCGGCCGCCCGCGCCAGCACGGGCTTGAGGTTCGGCTCCAGCGTGTACCCATACTCGACCGCCCACATGTCGTACGCGCCGATGCCGATGGGTGCATAGTCCCCCTGCACTTTCCCATCATTGAAGTTGATGTTGATGGGGGTGTAGTCCATGACGCTGGCAACGATCGGCAGCTTGCCCTTGACCTCCGGGCTGTTCATCTCCTGGATCGTCAGTGCCGTGCTCGCCTTGAAGTTGTGCCGAAGGCCCAGCGTGTGCCCGACCTCGTGGCTGATCACGTCCCGCAGCAGCGGCCCGACGAAGCTCTCCGGCAGCCCGTCAAGCAACTGCTCCTTCTTCTTCTCGTCCTTCTTCCCGTCTTTCTTGGCGTCCTTCTTCTCGTCGGCCGAGTCCGTGCCTGCGTCCTGCGCCAGTTCGAGGATGTCCGCCGCGCTCAGCCGCAAAAGGGCCATGTCCATCGACTTGCCGAGCATCGCCGCGCAGCTCATCCGCTGCCGCATCGGCAGCGCGTACCCCGTCGGGTCCAAACTCACGGCACCGAACTGCAGCGGCGCGCCCGAACGAAGGCTCAGCATCGGCAGCGCATCGTTCATCCCCGCACGCTGGCGCACATCCTCCGCATACGCCTTCTCGGCCTGCTCACGCATGAGCGTCCGCTGGCGGATGATCCCGTCCCGGTCGCTCGGCTCGGCCAGGCGCACACGCGGGTCCCACTGCGGGTTCTTGTCCAGCCAGCCCACCACCTCCGCCGGGTACCCCATCATCGCCACCTCGGGCAGCAGCTGCTGGTAACTGCGGTACCACCCGCGCAAAAACCCGTCGTCCATCACAACATCGGCATCAAGAATCTGCCCCGTCTCAGGGTGTACGCGCGATGGCCCGATGGCAAAGCCAAGGTCGCTGGTCGACCAGCGGATGAAGTTGTAGCGCACGTCCTCGGGGTCTTTTTCCATGTGCGACCCGGACGCCGCGTCCTGCTGATAGACCTCGATGGCGTCAACGATCCCGATCTTCTCGAACGCCTCGTTCCACGCCAGCACGCCGTCGCGCACCCACCGGCGGTACTGCACGGGCACCGTCTCCTCGATATAAAACACAATCGGCTGCTTGGGCGGGCTGAGCTGCAACTTCGGGTCGCGCTTCTGGATGTGCCAGCGGTTGATGTACCGCACCCACTGCGTGTCCTTGTCTTGGCGCGAGGTATCGCGGAAGCCCGTCGTAAAATACCCCACACGCTGGTCGGCCTCACGCGGCACATACCCCGTGCCGGCCGGGATCAGCGAGATCGAGTAGTGGATCGTTACCAGCCGGCCGTCGCGGTTGGGCAACTCATAAGCGATCTCGACGTTCTGCGGGAAGGCCTTGGCCTTGGCCAGGCGCGCCAGCTCCCGGTTCGCCCCGGCCACCTGGCCGCCAAAGAGCTTGTCGGCACGCCCGACCAGCAGCGCCGTCGCGTCGATCACAGGCCCACCGCCCGGACCGATCGCCACGATCGGCACATCGACGATCACACGGTCGGTGTACAACTTCTCCTCGCTCCGCTTGTTCTCGGCATCCCCGGTGCTCTTGGTGTCGGTGTTCACCTCCAGCAGCGCCAAACGCTTGTCAAACCTCTTCCAGTAGCCGTAGACATCCCCGACCTGAATCCCCGTATTCGGCACGCCCCCCGCGAATGTCGTCCCGATAAAGATCCGCTGACGATCAAAGTCCCTGGGCAACTCGGCCAGCAGCCTGGCGTCCTTGTCGCGCTTGTAAAGCGTGTACATCGTCGGCGCATCGGGTGAACCGACCCGCTCGGTCCCCTTGCTGGCGTCCTTAAACTCGGGGAACTCCGGCGGCTCCTTCGCCGGCGATGCCGACGGAACCGCCGCGGCCGGGGGCACCGGGGCACCATCTTGCCCCAACGCTGGCCCGATCATCCACGCCGAGAGCACCAGCACACTCGTCAGTTGCACAAGGGTCAAACGCATCAAGCCGGCGCGCAGGGTCATCGGTTGCTCCGAAAAAAGTGTTCTCCGCATAGTGCAATCGGCAAGCACACGCCGGCGCGTGCAGATTTACAGCGATCGAATAAACCACTCCCCCGAGCGGAGGGGCAGGGGTGGGGTTTCCACTCAAGCCCTCAACGAAGATCTCTCCCACTCACGCCCCGGCCACGTTCAGACGCTCGGCACCCGCACGCCCAGACGCATCCTCCTCAACCTCAACTTCACCCTCCCCGCTGTCAACCTCACTGGCAACATACACCCGCTCGAGCTGCGGGCTAATCCGGCACAACATCTCGTGCGTGATCGTCTCGGCCAGCGCCGCCAACAACGGCAAATGGTTCGGCGCTTCCTTGTCCGTTCCGATGATCTCTACCTCACAGCCCGGCAGAGCCAAGTGCGCAGGCACATCCGTTACATCCACCGTGATCTGGTCCATGCTCACACGCCCAACCACCGGCGCAAACACCCCCGGCACCCCACGCTCGGGCCGCTCATCAAGCCCCGCGATCGTCCTGGGCCTCTCCCAACCAAGCCCCGTCAAACGCACATACCCACGGTTGCCCAGCGCCCTGGGGTACCCGTCGGCATACCCCACCGGCACCACCGCGATCCGCGTCGGGCGCGGGGCGACAAACGTCCGGTCATACCCAACGGGCCACCCTGCGGGTATCTCGTGCGTGTGCACCACCCGGCTCAGCCACCGCACCGCCGGCTGCAGGCTAGCCGCCGCCGAGGTGAACTCGGGCACATCCTCACCAGCAAAGGCCTCAGGCCCATACCCCAGCAGCCCCTGCCCGACCCGCAGCATTGTCCCGTGCAGCCCGTGCCAGCGCAGCGTTGCGCAGGTGTTGGCCAGGTGGACAACCACGGGCGCATCGCCACGCTCGCTGGCCAGCCGGGCGTGCTGGTTGAGCGCGGGCCTGATCTGCTCGATCCACGCCCTAAACAGGTGCGCCTGTTCGCGCGTGAAGATCGCGTCGCAGCCCGGGCTGGACAGGTGCGTCATCACCCCCGCCAGCCGCAGGCGAGAGGATGTAATCACGTGCTCGACGAGCCTGGCCGCCTCTTCGGGCAGAACGCCGCCGCGGGTCATCCCCACGTCCACCTGCACGTGCACGGGCAGCTGCATGCCCAGCCGGCCCGCCAGCTCACCGAGCGCCTCAGCCTGCTGCATCGAGTGCAGCGAGAAGTGCAACCGATCCCTCGCGGCCAAGCGGTACAACTGGTCGTTTCGGTCAAAGCTGAACGTGGGCATCAGCAGCAACACCGGCGTCTTGATCGGCACATCCGCCAGCGCCCGAGCCTCCGCCGGGCAATAGACCGCCAGCATGTCGATATCGCTGGCCGCCAACCTCTTGGCCAAGCGCACGGCTCCCATCCCATAGCCATCCTGCTTAATCACCCCGCAAAAACGCAGATTCACCGCGCTAACACCCGCCAGCCGGGCACCCTGACGGGCGCACGCCCGCAACGCCGAGAGGTTCCGGTCCACCGCCGCCAGATCAATCTCAACCCTGCTCGTGTGCAAAGAACGACTCCGTCAAATAGGTACCAACGCCCCCGGCTGGGCAACAGACCCTGCCCGAGGTTTCCGCCGCTGGACGCCCAAAGGGTATCGGCACTTTCCACCCCCAGCCCCCAGGATCGATTCCCCCGCACGCGGTATGCTCGGGCATGGATTACTTCGCCTATACCCTCGGCTGCCTGCACTGCGAGGGCGTTGACCTCGCCCACGTCGCCCAAGCCGTCGGCACCCCCACCTACGTCTACTCCCACGCCACCCTCAAACTCCACGCCGAGCGCATCACAGAGGCCTTCGCCGAGCTCAAGCCCCTGATCTGCTTTGCCGTCAAGTGCTCCCCGAATATCCACGTCCTCCGCACCCTGGCCGACTGCGGCCTGGGGATGGACGTCGTCTCAGGGGGTGAACTTGCACGCGCCCTGGCCGCGGGCGTGCACCCGAGCAAGATCGTCTTCGCAGGCGTCGGCAAGACCGACGAAGAGATCCGCTCCGCCCTGGCCGTCCCACACCCCGACGGCACCACCGCACCCATCGCCCTCTTCAATGTCGAGAGCCAGCCCGAACTCCAAGCCCTGCAATCCCACGCCGCCAACCTCGGCGTGCAGGCACGCTGCGCTCTCCGCGTCAACCCAGGCGTCAAAGCCGGCGGGCACGAATACATCGTAACCGCCACCAGCCAGAGCAAGTTCGGCGTCGGCCTCGAACACGCACGCGCCCTCCTGGCACGCTTTGGAAACAACCCCCACGCCCCCATCGTCGGCCTGCACATGCACCTGGGCAGTTCGATCCTTACACCCCAGCCGTATGCAGAAGCCCTCCGCCGGGTGCTTGCGCTCATCGACCACGCCGCCGAGAGTGGCCTGACGATCCAGAGCCTCGACCTCGGCGGGGGCTTCGGTGCCGACTACCAGACGGGCGATGCGCCCGCTGCCGTCGAGTACGCCCGCGTCATCGTCCCGATGCTGCGCGACCGCGTTGCCCGCGGCCTGAAGATCATCCTCGAGCCCGGCCGGACCATCGCCGCCAACGCCGGGGTGCTGCTCACGCGGGTCCTTTACGTCAAGCAGGGCCACGCCGAGGGGGAAGACAAGAAGTTCATCATCTGCGACGCCGGGATGCAGACGCTGCTGCGCCCAAGCCTCTACGGGGCGTTCCACTTCATCTGGCCTACTAGCGTCGTGCCGGGCCAAGAGCCAACCCGCCGCGACGAAAACCTAAACCTTCCAGGCCTCGAACTGGCCGACGTCGTCGGCCCCGTCTGCGAGAGTGGCGACTTCCTGGCCAAGGGCCGCGCGCTCCCGCCCGTCGCACGCGGCGACCTCCTAGCCGTCTTCACCGCCGGCGCCTACGGCATCAGCATGGCCTCCCGCTACAACAGCCACCCACTCCCCGCCGAGGTCCTCGTGCACGGCAACGACTTCCAACTCATCCGCCGACGCGAGACCATCGCCGAGCTCCTCGAACACGAACTCAACGCAAACCCCTCCCACGAGGGGACCGGCAAGGGTGGCGACATGTGAACCCCTCACCCGAGGGGAGGGGCAGGGGTGGGGTGAGCGACTTCGTTCGCAAGTGATCCCGTAGTCAACGATACTACTCACCCAAACTCCGGCGCAACGCCTGTGCCGTCGGCGAGTTGGGTGCGATCTGGATCGCCCGGCGCGTCCACATGTCTGCCTCTGCACGCCGGCCCACCGCTGCTGCGGCCCTGGAAGCGTGAAAGCAGACCATCGCCGCTCGGCTTTGCGAGGCTTCTGTAAACGCCCCCGCCGTCGGGTCCACGCGCTGGTTCGGCGGCGCATCAGGGCCGATGTCCCGCCAGACACGTTCTGCCGTCGCCAGTGCGTTCTCCGGCTGGTTCAACTTCAAATAGGCCTGAACCAACTCAAACCCTATTAGAGCCGTCGACGCCGATGGGACCACATTCGGGTCTTGCATCACCCCTTCCAACAGAGCCACCGCCTCGGCAGGCGTCCCGGCAGCTGCCGCGTGCGACAACGCGTTGGCCCGATCGAACGTCAATACCGGCCCATTGTGGTGCTCGGCCACCTTCAGGAACAACGGCCTCGCCTCGTCCAAACGCCCCGCACGCTGGAGGGCATAGGCCTGGTTTCCCACTGTACCAATCATCCCAGCGGGGCCAACCACATCGGCAAAGCGCCGGATGTAGACCTCTCGCATCTGTATCGACTCTTCCGCACGGCCCCCGATATTCAGCCGGAGCATCGCCGACCAGATGATCGGCAGCCCCACCTCCGAAGGGACCGGTGCTTCTACCAAACGGTTCGCCTCAGCTACAACACGATCGGTCAGGTCCCGTCGGCGTGAATCAGCCTCGGGCGTGAACTGGTCCAGCAGGCGCAGCGCATCCAATCGTTCTTCCGGCGGGCAATGCTCGCAGTCTGCTACAGGCAGAAGGATCGACCATGCCGCATCCCAATACCCTGTACTGATCGCCATATACCCGAGCTCCCGGCGAAAACCCGCCGATCCCTCCGGGTCCATCCCAACCATCGCAGCCGCCAGACGCTCCCACCAACTCGCCCGCTCACTCGGCGGTAGCGCGTTTATCAGTGTCAACAAGACAGTCCGGTCTGCATACGGGTCTATCGACGCGGCCAACAGCATCGACATCGCCTCATCGGCCGACGCTGGCACAGCCCGTGCAGCAGGAACCGACGGCACGGCCCGCTTGGGTGGCAGACCCATCGTCCACACGCCCCACACCATCACGCACGCAACAACCACAACGCCCAGAACCAGACCGAGCCGTTTGGATGGCATCATGTGTCTTCTCCACAGCACCCGCGGGTAATCATTGGCTCAACCCAACCTCGGTATCTGTAAGTGTAATGCGCAGGCGACTGTCCTGAAAGAGAATCTTAGAAAGACCCTCCCCCCCAACTATCATCCACTCAACTTGCCCTCCCGCACGACCCCACCCCGCTCCCACCCCCCAGACCTCCTCCTCTGCGAGCAGTGCGGCTACCCAATCCAACCACCCAGCCTACCCGCCCACCAACCCATCTGCCCCGAATGTGGCAAGCCCACCGCCGAGAGCCTCCCCGACCGACGCACCGGCACCCCACTGACCCCACACGCAACCTGGTCCGCCTCGGCGTGGGCACTGCTGCGCACCCCAAACGCCGTCTACGCCCGCGTGGCCATCGACACCAAAGCCTCCGGCAGGTTCCACATGCGAACGATGCTCATGACTTTGCTCGCTCTCGCATCCGCGTGTGCGTTCCTTCTCGTCCTCGTCTATTGGCGTGAACTCGTGTGGTGGCGGACCAACGCAATGATGGACTATCGGCTGGTCATCCGCCAAGTGATCGTCTGGTGTGTGTCCATGGGCGCCGGATATCCAGTCTTCCTTGGCCTGGCCGCAATCGAACGCCTCGGCCTGCGCACCATCAGCCGCGCCCACGGCTACCGCATCACCCCCACCATCGCAAGGGTCATCACCGACTACGCCAGCATCGGCTGGCTCATTGGCTCGGCGCTGCTCGTGCTGAGTCTGCTCACCTGGTTCGCCCCACCCCTTTACCGCGAGAAGGGCCTAACCCCCCCGCTGCTCCTCCGCTCAGAGGTGGTCCTCTGGTACCCCGTCGCCGCGATCCTCATTGGCCTGCTGGTCTTTGAGACCCTCGCCTACATCGGCCTGCAACGCTGCAAGTTCGCCAACACGCCACGCACAACTCAGTAACCCCTCCCCCCGAGCCGAGGGGCAGCGGTGTGGCTCTATCTCTTCTGAACCCCTCCCCCGAGGGGAGGGGCAGGGGTGGGGTTCGCCACTTCGTTCGC